>JBGSUY010000573.1:0-14668 GCA_041753195.1 Chromatiaceae bacterium | reverse complement strand
GTGGGCGGGCGGGGCGCTGGCCATGGCCTCGATCCGCGGGATGATGTCTTTCTCGCCGAGCCGCAGATAGCCCAGCACCGCCCCGGCGGACATCAGGGCGACGAGTGCCAGGGCCAACAGGGGGTAGCGTGCGTTTCCACCCCGGGGTTCACCCACGGCGGCGGCCTTGCCCCCATTCAGGTCCCCATCCAGGTCATAGAGCAGCTCCCGCTCCAGATCCCGGCGGGCGGCCTGATACTGGTCCTGATCCAGAAAGCCGGACGCCAGGTCCCCGTCCAGCTCGGCGAGGCGATGCTGAAAGACCTGCAGGTTCAGCTCATCCTGCCCTGGGGAATCCCCGGCGGATGGCCGTTTGAGCAGGGGCAGGGCGACAAACAGGGAGGCCAGGCCCAAGAGCCCGGCGGCGAATATCCAGAAGATGGTCATGAGGATCGCTTTCGGGCGTCGCCGGGAGGGGTCCCCGGTTTGGTCAGGGGCTGGGTCAGGAGTTGTTCAATGCGGGCACGCTCGGCACCCGTCAGGTCCGGCTCGGGCTCGCGCTTCTTGCGCTGCAGGGCCCGCAGCAGCAGGAAGCCGCCGACCCCCACCAAGAGGAAGGGCCCGAACCAAAGGAGGTAGGTGGAGGGTTTGATCGGCGGCTGATAGAGGACGAAATCGCCGTAGCGGGCCACCAGGAACTCGACGATCTCCTCCTTGCCCTTGCCCTCCTGCATCATCCGGTAGACCTCCTCCCGCAGATCCTGGGCCAGCTCCGCCTGGGAGCCCGCCAGGGACTCGTTCTGACACACCAGGCAGCGGAGCTTACCGATGAGGTTACGAAACTGCTGCTCCTGAGCCGGACTCTCGAACTGGAACTCCTCGAGGGTATAGGCACCCGCGCTGCCCCAGGCGAGGAGGGCGGCTGCCAGGATGGCGCTTAAAGTCGGGATACGGGGCATGGTGGGGGAGGGTCCTCTCGTCCTGCGGCGGCTAGCCCTTGGTCCGATACTGCTCGATCACGGGGAGAATCTCCTCCTCCCAGACCTTCCGATCGATGGGGCCGATGCGCTTATGGCGGATGATGCCCTCGGCGTCCACCACGAAGGTCTCGGGGGCCCCGTAGACGCCCCAGTCGATCCCCGCCTTGTTGTCGGGATCGAAGACGCTGAGTACATAGGGATTGCCGTAGCGGCGCAGCATCTCGAGGGCGGCGGGGCGCTCATCCTTCCAGTTGAAGCCGACCATTTGGACATCCGATTGCCGGGCGATGCGGATGAGCTCGGCGTGCTCCTGGCGGCAGGAGGGACACCAGGAGGCCCAGACGTTCACCAGGGACATCCGCCCCTTCAGGATATCCGAGGTGATGGTCTTGCCCGGTTCCAGAAGGGATTCCAGCTCGAAGGTCGGTACCGGCTTGCCTACCAAAGGGGACGGGACCTTCCGAGGATCGAGCTTGAGGCCGTAGAAGAGGAGCGCCGCCAGGGCGATGAAGATCCCCAGGGGTACGAGGTAGCTGGTCTTGGATCGAGCCATGGCGTTGCTCTCTCAGATTACGGCTCAGATTACGGCTCAGATTACGGCTCGGATTACGACATAGCCTTGGGCCGTCGGGGCTCAGGCGCGCGCCAGGCCGCCGCTGGCTGGCACCTTGACGGTCTTGCGGGCCGTGCGGTAGCGCCCGTCGCTCACCGCCAGGATGCCGCCCAGGCCCATCAGGATGGCCGCCAGCCAGATCCAGCGGACATAGGGCTTGTAGTAGATGCGCACCGCCCAATCCCCTTGGTCCCCCACGGGTTCCCCGAGTGAGACGTAGAGGTCCCGCAGGAAGCCCGGGTCGATCCCCGCCTCGGTCATGGGCATGCCACCGGCGAGATAGGAGCGCTTCTCGGGATGCAGGACCTTGATCTGGCGCTCGCCCTGGTAGATGACGAACTCTCCCCGCTGGGCTCGATAGTTGGGCCCCGGATGGGGCTGGGCCCCGTTGAACTGGAAGCGGTAGCCGGCCACCTCGTGCACGTCGCCGGGGGACATGCGCAGATCCGTCTCGGTCCCGAAGTTCGAGACCATGGTGGCCCCCACGATGAACATGGCGATCCCGATGTGGGCCAGCCACATGCCGTAGTAGCTGCGGTTGCGGTTTCGGAGATCCGCCGCCAGACCCTTGAAGCCGCCCTTGTTCTTCAGGCGCTCCCTGAGATTGATTAGGTGGCTGAGCACCAGCCAGGCGGCGAGCCCGAGTCCCATGCCGACGTAGAGGTTGCCCGGAACGATTAGACGGGTCGAGGCCAGCACCAGCACCACGAGACTGAGCGCGAAGGCGATCCAGAGGCTGCGCAGCAGACGTGCCGGCTCGTCGTGCTTCCAGCGGGTCAGGGGGCCTATGCCCATGGCCAGCACCAGGAACGGCGAGATGGCGATGAACATCGTGTTGAACCAGGGGAAGCCCACCGAGATCTTCCCCCAGCCTGCCGCCTCGTAGATCAGGGGAGCCAGGGTGCCGAACAGGACCATGATCGCCAGGGCCGCTAGCAGGAGGTTATTGATCAGCAGGAAGCTCTCTCGGGAGAACAGGTCGAAGCGGCCACCGCCGGACACGGCCGGGGCGCGCCAGGCGAACAGAGCGAGTGAGCCGCCAATCACGATCACCAGGAAGGCCAGGATGAAGGTCCCCCGGCTGGGGTCGGTAGCGAACGCGTGGACCGAGGTCAGGACTCCCGAGCGGACCAGGAAGGTGCCGAGCAGGGACAGGGAGAAGGCGGAGATGGCGAGCAACACGGTCCAGCTCTTGAAGGCGCCGCGCTTCTCGGTCACGGCCAGGGAGTGCATCAGGGCGGTGCCCACCAGCCAGGGCATGAAGGAGGCGTTCTCGACCGGGTCCCAGAACCACCAGCCGCCCCAGCCGAGCTCGTAGTAGGCCCACCAGGAGCCAAGCGCGATGCCGATGGTAAGGAAGATCCAGGCCACCGTCGTCCAGGGCCGCGACCAGCGGGCCCAGGCGGCGTCCAGCTTACCCCCGATCAGCGCCGCGATGGCGAAGGCGAAGGCCACCGAGAAGCCTACGTAGCCCATGTAGAGCATGGGCGGGTGGATGGCCAGACCGAAATCCTGGAGCAGCGGGTTGAGGTCGCGACCCTCAGGTGGAATGGGGAAGATGCGCTCGAAGGGGTTGGAGGTCAGGAGGGTGAAGAGCAGGAAGCCGATGGCGACCATGCCCTGGACCGCGATCACCCGGCTGATCATGGGCAGCGGTAGGTTACGGCTGAACGCCGCCACCGCCGCCCCCCAGAGGCCCAGCATCAGGACCCACAGGAGTAGGGACCCCTCGTGGCCGCCCCACAGGGCCGAGACCTTATAGATCTGGGGCAGCAGGGTGTTGGATTGCTGGGAGACATAGAGGACCGAAAAGTCGTCGGTGAGGAAGGCCTGAAGCAGACAGGCGAAAGCCAGCCCCAGGAAGGTGAGCTGGCCCCAGGCGAGGGGCCTCGCCATCTCCATCCAGGGACGCCGGCCGCTGAAGGAACCCCAGAGCGGGATCACGGCCTGGGTGATGGCCAGGCCAAGGGCAAGGATCAGTGCAAAGTGTCCGAGCTCTGGGATCATCGGCCCACCCCACCAGCCCCCATGGCGCCATCTCCCGGCACTTGCTCGGCGACGCGCGTCACGGCGGCGTCGGAGGCCTCGGTCATGCCCTTGGCGTGGGCGGTCTTGAGGGTGTCGGCGACCTCGGGGGGCATGTACTCCTCGTCGTGCTTGGCGAGCACCTCCTCGGCGTAGAAGACCCCGTCGGCCCCGAGTCGGCCCCGGGCCACCGCCCCCTGCCCCTCCTTGAAAAGGTCGGGCAGGATCCCCGTGTAGGAGACCTTGACCGTCTGGGCCATGTCGGTGACGTCGAAAGTCACCGTGAGCCCGTCATCGCCCCGCTTCACCGTCCCGTCGGAGACCAGCCCGCCGAGTCGGAACACATGATCGTCCGGGGCCTCCTTGGCCATCACTTGGGAGGGGCTGAAGAAATAGGAAATGTTGCTTTGCAGTGCGGTCAGCGCCAGGGCGGCCGCGCCACCCACACCCAGGATCGCCAGCCCAACCAGGACCAGCCGTTGTTGTCTCGCCTTCATTGATCACCTCCGGAGGCACGTAATCGTAGCAATCGACCCAACCGCGCCAAAATGGTTCGCCGCTGGCGTCGCAACCCGACCACCTCGCCCACCAACAGCACCAGGGCCATCCCGTAGGAGCCCCAGACGAAACCCGCGTAGCCGCCCTGAGAGAGGAACTCCATCACGGCTGCAACTCCAGACGCCCTTCCTTGCGGACCACCTCCCGTACCCAGGTGGCCTCCGGCTCCCGGTTCAAGATGATGCCCCGCAGCCGCATCAAGGTCGTGGCGAAGGAGTACATCCAGAAGCCCAGGGTCATGACCAGCATGGAAAACAGGATATTCCCCTCGATCTTGCCCAGTCCCGAACGCTGGTGCAGGGCCGCGCACTGGTTCGGGTCCGGGCAGTTGATGGACCAGAAGATTACCGGGACCATCACCAGGCCCACGATTGCCAACAGGGCGGCGGCGCGGTCGGCCCGTCGGGTATCGTCGATGGCCGAGTGCAGGGCGATGTAACCAATATAAAGGAAGAACAGGATCAGCTCGGAGGTGAGACGCGGGTCCCAATCCCAGTAGGTTCCCCAGCTCGGCCGCCCCCAGAAGGCCCCCGTCCACAGGGCCAGGAAGGTGAAGACGGCGCCGGTCGGGGCCACCGCGTTGGCCATCATGAAGGAGAGACGGGTGTTGAACACCAGACCGATGGCCGCCCAACCGACCATGACCACGTAGAGCCACATGGACATCCAGGCCGCGGGGACGTGGATGAAGATGATCCGGTAGTACTCTTTCTGGGGGTTGGTGCCTCCGAGCTGGTCCGGGGTCTGGAAGAACCCCCAGTAGAGTCCGAGCAGGATCAGCCCCGCCGCGAGCACCCAGAACATGGGAATCAGACGGCCCGCCAGGGGATAGAAGGCGGCCGGGGAGGCGTATTTGAACCAAGGGTTGGACATCAGGTTCGGCTCGATGGGGCGGCTATTCGATGGAGATTCGCAGCGCCGCGGAGGCGGCCAGGGGCGCCAGGACTAGGGTCGACAGCAGGAACGCACTCAGTAGCATCAGATAGGGTTGGGTATCGGCGACTTCCACCGCGCTGACCTCCACCGCGCCCGCCCCATAGACCAGCACCGGGATATAGAGGGGCAGGATCAGGAGCGACAGCAGGATGCCGCCGCCCCGCAGCCCGAGGGTCAGGGCGGCCCCGATGGCCCCGATCAGGCTGAGTACGGGGGTGCCGAGCAGCAGCGCGAGCATCATGACCCCGATGGCCGCCTCGGAGAGGTGATACTGCATGCCGATCAGGGGTGCGATCAAGACCAGAGGCAGCCCGGTCAGGAGCCAATGGGCCACAACCTTGGCCAACACCAGGAGCGGCAGCGGTTGGGCCGTCAGCAGCATCTGCTCCAGGGTGCCGTCCTCATAGTCCGCCGCGAACAGCCGCTCCAGGGCCAGCATGGAGGCGAGCAGGGCGGCGACCCACACGACCCCGGGTCCCAAGATGCGCAGCACCTGGCGCTCGGTCCCCACCCCCAGTGGAAACAGGCTCACCACGATGACGAAGAAGAACAGGGTGGTGAGCACGTCCGTGCGCCGCCGCATGGCGAGCAGCAGGTCGCGGGTGAGGATGCGCCAGAAGACCTTGAGCACCGGTGCCTGACTTGCGCTCAGTTACCCAGGTCCAGGTGGCGCGCCTGGCCCGAGGTCAGGGGCACGGCCTGATGGGTGGTCAGCACCGCCATGCCGCCCGCGGCCACGTGGTCCGCGATCAGACCTTGAAGCAGGTCCACCGCGTCCAGGTCCAGCGCGGTGAATGGCTCATCCAGCACCCACAGGGGCGCGCGACTGAGGATCAGACGGGCCAGGGCCACGCGCTTCTTCTGACCCTGGGAGAGCATACGGGTCGGCAGATCCTCGAAACCCGCCAGCCCGATGCGAGCCAGGGCGGACCAGATGGAGGGCGCGCCCACCGCGTCCCCGTCCAGGGTCGCCGAGACCGAGAGGTTTTCGATCCCGGTCAGGTCCCCCTTGATGCCGTTGAGATGCCCAAAATAGAGGAGCTCGCGGCGATAGTCCTCCGCGAGGCGGCGGATGGGCTCACCGCGCCAGCTCACCTCGCCGGCGTCCTGCCGGTAGAGGCCGCACAGGGTGCGCAGCAGGGTGGTCTTGCCGCTGCCGTTGCGTCCCCGCACGTGGAGCAGGGTGCCGGTGTCCACGGTGAACCCCAGATCGGAGAAGAGCAGGCGGTCGCCGCGCCGGCATTCGAGCCTCGTGACCTCGAGCATGGGCCTTCGGGGGTTCCTCTAGGGTCTGGTCAGGGCTGCCGTTTCCAGCGGCCGCCATTGGGCCGGGATCGCCCGCGCGTCCGGGGCGGGGGAGCTTGGGTCCCCTTGCGAGAGGCCGGAACCTTACACGCTGGGCTGGGTTTCGACAACTTGCCGTTCCGTAATGCGGGCCTCGGCATGGCCCCTCGAGGTTGTGTTGGCATCGAAGTTGTCGGCTGCGGTGAGCGGGAGCGAACCGCGCCACCCGCCGCGGCGCCTTACGAGGCATTGGCCTTGAGCGCCATTAAGGCGCCGGCGAAGAGGACCTCGCCCCCGCCTCATCCTTTTCGGCGGCCCGCCCGGGACTGGAGGGCCGGGACCAGATGAACCAGAGGACCGCGATCACAGTGGCCACCATGCCGGCAGAGAGGACAATCGGCAGGTCCCGGGTCAGGACCACGAACCCGACCGAAGGCACCATGAGCAGGCTGCTCGCGTACTTGCCGACCGGCGGTATCACCTGCTCGCGCTCCCAATCCCGCACATAGCGCCCGAAGCGCGGGTGCAGGAGCAGCCAGTGGTGCAGCCGCTCGGATCCCTTGGAGAAGAAGAAGGCGGCAAGCAGCACGAAGGGTGTGGTGGGGAGCAGGGGCACGAAGATGCCGACCAGGCCCACCACCAGGGCGAGCCAGCCCAGTGCGATCATAAGCCAGCGCAGAGATCGTCTAAGCACTTCTGGTCCCCATAAGCCTCGCGCATGCGGAAATCGGCGTTCGTTGGTGTTCCGAGAAGCATAGCCGCCCTGCCTCCAGCCATCCCTCGCGGGGATACAGAACCGCCGAGGGCCCCCCTGGGTACTTTCGGGTTGGCGTCGTCGGGCAGCGCCTGACTGACCGGGGGACACTTCCGGGGTGATAATGATGCAACAAAGGTGAAGGTGGTCGCTGGGACTCGTCGCCCCGGGGGTGCGTCGCCAGCGGTACCCTTGCCGTTCTGCAGGCGAGGCGCCATCTTTTTTCTGTAGAAACGGACGGATCGTTCGCTGATTTGCCGCTTAAGGACCGATCCTGCTTCGCTCCAGTGCTCTGTTGCAGAAAACCTACAGTGGGGGTGGCAGCCCTACCTGACTTAGCGTCCTGACTTCGGGAAGCGCTCGTGCTTTCGGACGCATAGGCCTCTGAGTTTGTGGCCACTCGGAAGCTGCGTCCCTGAGTCGCGAACTGTTCATGGACTGGGGCGGCATTTGACCCGCGTCACCTTAGGGAAACACCCCTGTGCGACCATCTTCGTGGTGGCGCGACATTTCATCAGTCGGTGACGTAGCTTCGTCTGCTTGCAGTTTCGCTTTGGTCTTTGGGCTCCTTAATCTAAGAGGTGTCGGAGGTGTCGGCAAACCCGCACGCGGAGCACCGGGTTAGCGTCCTGGGGCGGGATTGGAACTGCGCCGCCGGCGGCGAAGAACGCTTGGAGTGCAGACCAGTTGTCGCCGCGCTTTAGGGGGCCAGTCGCCGACCTGAGCAACATAGGGTCTGCGGGCAAACCCGGGGTTCGCACACGAGATGAAGACTATGCAGTTAAATCCGGATCTCATGATGACGGCGTCGGTGACGCGACCCCTACTACTACTCAAATCGCCGACCGCGGAAATTGATCTGCCTCCGAGCCTGTCGACTCGCGGCTGGGACATCCGGGTCGCCGACCATCCGGAAGCAGCCCTTGAGCTCATGGAGAAGCAGGATTTCCATGTCGGTTTGGTACACTGGGACGCGGTGGATGTGCATGATTCCGCCGATCCGCGCCAAGCCCAGCGTATGCTGGATCTGCTCGATTTGGGCAACCAGATCAACTGGGTGGCCTTGCTCTACAACGATTCCAACGTCCTTCGACAAGGCTCGCGTCTGATCGCGAGCCATTTTTACGACTACCACACCCTGCCGCTGGACGTTGAACGGTTACTGATGACCCTCGGGCACGCCTACGGCATGGCGGCGATGGTTCGGTCGGGTTTCGGGCCCTCCCTCGACTGGACCTCCGAGTCTGGCATGGTTGGACAGAGCCCAGCAATGCTCGCGTTGTTCGATCAAATCCGCAAGGTGGCGGCTATCGACCTCAACGTGATGATCCGCGGGGAAAGCGGAACAGGAAAGGAGTTGACGGCTCAGGCAATTCATCGCTTGTCCCATCGCGCGGGCGGACCCTTTGTTGCTGTGAACTGTGGCGCCTTGCCGAAAGACCTGATCCAGACGGAGTTGTTCGGGCACGAAAAGGGGTCGTTCACGGGTGCTGACCGTAAGCGTTTCGGCCGGATCGAAGCCGCTCAACGCGGTACCTTGTTCCTGGACGAGATCGGCGATCTGCCATTCGATCTTCAGGTCAATCTGTTGCGGTTCCTACAGGAAAGAACGATCGACCGTATCGGCAGCTCAAGCCAAATTCCTGTAGACGTTCGCGTTATCGCGGCGACCAACGTAGACTTGGAGCGGGCCGTCAAGGAGGGGCGATTCCGTGAAGACCTCTATTATCGGCTGAATGTCCTTCACCTGGATATGCCGCCAGTGCGCGATCGGGGCGAAGACGTTGCGTTGTTGGCGAAGCACTTTCTGACCCAGTTTGCGGGTGCCATGAAGCCCATTCTGAGGGGGTTCAGTCCCCAGGCAATTGAGGCGATCGAATCTTATCCCTGGCCAGGGAATGTTCGGGAGATGGTCAATCGCATCCAGCGTGCCGTGGTCATGTGTGAGGGAAGGCTGGTGAAGCCGCGCGACATGGGCCTGGACTACGACTCGCCCAACCTGGCGTTAATGACCTTGGCCGAGGCGCGGGCAAAGGCCGAGAAGGAAGCTATCGAAAACACGCTCGCTGCAGTTCGGAACAATGTCTCGAAGGCGGCAAGGCGCCTCGATATCTCCAGGGTGACTCTTTATCGCCTCATGGACTTGCATTCAGTCGAGTGGCAGCGCAGAGGAGAGAGCTGACTTTTGTTCGCCAACAGTTGGAAGCAACGGTCCACCACGGTGACGCGGCGACGAGCCTCTGATCGATCCGCGGGGGATCAAGGCGAAATAGACCCGAAGAGGTGGCCTGATGGTTGTAGCTGTGAAGAAGATCCAGCCCGCTGATTTTCCAACTGATGGTAGCCTTAGTCGGTCCAAGACCGCCGAATCGTGCGGCGAAGGCCCCGAAACTGATCAACTCGGAAGGATAATCTTTGTCACTGGGGCCTCTCGTTCTGGAACCACGATGCTCGCCCGGCTACTTGGAGCACATAGCCGGATCCTTGCCCTGAAGGAGCTCCATTTCTTTGGGGATATTTGGGAGCCACGAGATAATCCGGGAACAATTGCGGAATCCGAGTTGATCGAGATGGCTGCTGTTCTCTTCGGGCGGCAACAGCGCCGCTTGTGGGAAGGCAAGCCAACGGACGCGGATCGGGAGAGAGCCAGAGGCCTTGTTGGCTCGCTTGTTTCACAAAATCGAACTGCCGCGGGAGTGTATGCAGCAGCGGTGCGTCTGCTGGCTGCGGAAGCGGGAAAGCAGATCGCTTGCGAACAAACGCCAAGGAACATCTTTTACGCACGGCAGCTCTTGGACTTTTATCCATGCGCGCGAATACTCCATATCGTGCGTGACCCGCGGGCGGTACTTGCATCGCAGAAGAATCGGTGGAGGTTGCGGAAACTTGGCGCACAGCATCTGCCTTGGTATGAGATGCTGCGTAACCGGGTCAATTACCACCCGATTACAATGACAAAGCTTTGGAAAAAGGCGACGGAAGAAGCTGTTCGTCTTCAGAACCACGATCGTGTTCGGATTGTGCGGTTCGAGGATCTCGTAGCGAATCCTGAATATGGCATCAGAAATATATGTCGCTTCGTTGGGGTGGACTTTGAGCCTTCGATGTTGGACGTACCTCGGTGGGGCTCCTCACATTCGAAGGCGGGCGATGAGGAAAAGGGAATATCCAGCAAAGTTAATGACGAATGGAGAAGTACCCTTCCTCCAGCCCATAGATTAATTTGTGAAAGAATGGCGGCTCCTTTGATGGAGAAGTTTGATTACACGCCAACGTATCGGATGGATCACTCGGGCGTGAGAATGATTCCTAGCCTTTTGCTATACCCCGTTCACGCTGCTTCTGTCGTTGCATTCAATCCGGGAAGGGCGTGGATTCAATTCAGAGCGATACGCCGATCAAGGGACTGAGGACGCGTGTTGTATGGGAGCGATTTCAGTGATGGGTGATGATGTACCTAAAGCGACTAAGGCTCCTAGCCCCACTAAGGTCGCCTTTATAGCGGGTACCGGCAAGAGTGGCAGCACGCTGCTGGGTAAGCTGCTCGGGCAGGTGGATGGGTTCGTCGATGTCGGAGAGCTTATCAATCTCGACAGGCAGTTTAGCTTGGGTGGGAAATGCGGCTGTGGTGAAGCGATCGTAGAGTGTGGGTTTTGGGGGGAGGTGCTGGAGAAGGGAATAGGTGGGATAAACCACCTTGACAGGAAGCGGTGGCAGCGGCTTAAGACGCGCTATATGCCATTGTTAATCATCCCTGGTAGCAAGGGGTTACTTCGGCGCTATTTTTTCCAGCTTCACCAAATCTATGGCGGCTTGGCGGACGTGAGTCGTGCGCGGGTCATCGTCGATAGCTCCAAGTCGGCGTTTTATGGCGCAGTTCTCGGCCTGTTTCCGGACGTCGAGGTTAGCATGGTGCATCTGGTACGCGACGTCCGCGGCTCAGAAGGATCGATGCACCGTCTTAAAGCAGAGGGTGCCAACAAGTGGGTGAAGCGGAACACATGGTGGAACAGCATACGATGGATGATCGTCAACCTCCTTACGGAGTGGACGGCGAGGCTATCCGGGATTCGCTACATACGTGTGCGATACGAGGACCTGGTGAGGGAGCCGCGAGAAGCACTGCATGCCATTGCGGCTGTGCTCAATGAGGCCGATGCTGAAATGTCGTTCCTGGTCGGGAGAACAGCGGAGCTCCGGGAGACGCACACCCTCTCAGGCAGCGGCGTGCGCTTCAAGGTAGGCAGCATCGAGCTCAAGCTAGATGAGCGCTGGAAGGAAAGTCTTCCGGGGGCAAATCGTGCGGTCGTGGATGGACTGACGCGTTGGTTCAGGCGACGGTATGGGTACTAAGAAGACGCTGAACAAATGCCAACCAAACAGTTATTCAGCTCGCGACTCGGAGACGCGGTCTCCGAGTTGGCCCATATTCAGGCACTTAGGGGCAAAGAACGGCTGGGCGTCCGTTACCCCGCACCGGAAGCGCAGCAAATCAGTGCGTCCCTGACGTAAACGGAGCTCTCATCTTTTGGCTCGAGTAGAGTGGTTGCAAGGGTAAAAAAATGGGGAGCAACACGAGCCCCGTTAGCGAGCTTTTGGTGCGAAGGCTCGGCCGAGGAGCCGTCGGTCGCGGTGCGGGCGTCGCACCAGAGGCATAAGAGCGCGGAGTGGCGGCGGTTCCTTTTGTTGTCTGGAGTGCTTCGTACAGGCATGGAATATGCATTCCAATTTGTACTGAGACTGTCGTAGGGGGCTAGTTGCCGCCTCAGGGAACGTTCGTGGGAAACCCATCGGTCAGCGCAGTATGGCGAACGGACTTTGGAACTGTGCAGGGTCGGATCACGCCGGTGGTGCTCCGGTGGATTTTGTGGGCTGCCAGGACGCCTGGGCAGATTTTTTAAGTTAGGCTTGGTAGAACCTTTCTGCCCTTGCCGGGAGTTCACGAGTTATGCAGTCCCAACAACGGGTCCCTCATACCGCCACGATTTACCACTTAAACCAGTGGGACCGAGAGACTCTTGGTGCCTGGTGTGCCTCGGCCTACTCAACTCCACTGATATTCGTAACGGGCGTTCCCGACGCCGGGGCTCGGTCATTGGTGCGGATGCTCGGCGCCCACAGCGCGATTAAGGCATTCGAGGAACTGAACTACTTCGGCAACCGGTGGGATCCCCGGGACAAGGGCACTGGTATCAGCGAGAATGAATTATCGGAGATCGCCGCGTTTTTGGTCGCGCGTCAGAACCTTGGCCTATGGGGAAATCAGGTGACCAGCGTCGAGCGCTCCTGGGGTAGGCGCCTTGTTCAAGGCCTCGCGATGGAGGAGCGGAGTCCGGCAGGCGTATTCGCCGCGTGTCTTAGACGCCTCAGCGAGGATGCGGGAAAGATTTGGGCTTGCGAACAAACACCGGGCAACATTTTTTTTGCACGACGGCTCTTTGAGCTTTATCCCAACGCGGTCGTCGTGCATCTCGTTCGGGATCCCCGTGCAGTGCTCGCGTCATACAAGGATGCCTGGAGACTTGGTCAGATCGGGGGCAACCAACTCTCGCTGACGGCGCGATTGCGCAAGAGAGTGAATTACCATCCGATTACTATCAGTAAGGCGTGGATGCGCTTCGCTGAGGAGTCGGTTCGGCTTGTAGGGCACTCCCGTTTCAGGATCCTTCGCTACGAAGAGCTTACATCGAATCCTAGGGTTGTCGCGGAGCGCTTGTGTAAAGCGCTTGGTCTTTCTTTTGAGCCTCAGATGATCGAGACCCCGCGGTGGGGAAAAAATGTGGCGTGCGAGGAGGAAGCGCAAGCGACACGCGACGAAGGTCAGGGAAGCACTTGGCGCGATACACTAACGCGCAGTGAAAAATTGATCTGCGAGGGGATTACCCATGGTCTGCTGGGGCGTTTCGGCTATTCGCCCGAGTTGCTGGGAAGTTATGGCGTCTCGGCGACGCTCCCGAGTCTTCTGTCGTATCCGCTACACCTGATGGGTGCGATGACGATGAATCCGAGGCGGACCTGGTCACGTCTGCGACGGATCTGAGGCAACTTCTGCGAACTTTGCGGCACGGGAAGCATCTAGAGTCGAGTACGCATAGGCCCCGCAAAGCACACCCACGGCGACTGGCGGACGTGGAGGGGTGGACAAGGTGCGGTTACCGTGTCTTGTCCACCCCAGTGGCGCTCATTAAGGCGATTGCCGGAGCATCATGTACCAGATCGCGAGGGATTTTCGTCTGCCTTCAAGGAGCGCCGGCAGGAGCATAGTCGGGCTCTGTGGCTGTCGGCGCGACGCCGAAGGCGGCCGAAAGGATCAGCGAGATGGCGCATGATTTGACGGAAATCGCCTAAGGCACGCACGTCCCGAAAGTGGCCAGGCTGATCGGACCCGCGACCGTTAGGCGGTTTGCGCCGATGAGCACGGGAACGTCTGCTGGTGCATCCGGTGCGTAGCACACCTTCGCTCCGGCGGGGAAGCTGAAGTCGAACCCATCCTCCCCCGACCGCGAAGCGTATTGCGTGTAGCTGATTAGCGTTCCTGAGCTACTCAGCGTCAGCACATCTGAGCTTTCCTGGGAAAACCCGACCAGGCTAGCGAACCGTTGGTTAGCGCTGACACCGCCGCGGTACGACGTAGCACTCGAGCGGCCCCCCCCGGTCATTCTTGCGTGCCACCGTTGCGGGCTGCCGCAATCGTAGTACAGGAACAATGCCCGTTCGGTGGCGCCGTTATACAGTGGCTTCCCACAAGTCGGGGTATCTACAGAAGGCGGCGGAGGCGGAGTTGGCGAGGCGACGACCTGATTCGCGGCGGTTCGCACGAGAAATGCTGCATCGTAAGCCCCGACGATGACTGACGTGACCCTGGATCCATTATTGATCGGGTCTTGACCCGTGCCGAGAATCCGCAGGTAAGGCTCATCGAGCGAGACGGTTCGAGGCTTTCCGGTTGCGTTGACCACGACAATTCCGCTCTCGAACTCGCGGGTGAAGACGTTTGTGCTGCCTTGAAACACGTACACATCATCGAGCCAGATAGGCACGTTCTCCTGGCCAACGTAGAAGCTAATGGCGTAGTTTCCGCTTGTCTTTGGCGTGAAGTTAACTACCCGGCGCACCCAATAGTCCGGGATCGTAAAGGACTGTGTGTCACTAGCGACGTTTACTTTGATATCTCTATGCTGGAGGGCCCTCGCCGCGAAGGTGAGGGTGTAGTCAACCCCAGCCTTCAGGGCAAGAGTCGGCGAGCGAAGTGTCGCTCCGGTTGGCTGGCTGGTATACGCGATATGCTTGGAGACCTGAAGAGAGCCGGTACCGGAGACCTTATTGGTGGTGTCCAAAGAGACCCGTATGTTTGAAGCACGCCAGCCGGTGATGGCTGCGCTGGTATCGAGTCCCCCATTGGGGATCAAAGAGCGGCTCGGGTCGAAAGCAGCGTCGTCGTAGACCCGTTGACGCGGCCCCAGAGGCATGCCAAGCCAGCCGCCGTGCAGGCGGGTCAATGCCTCGTTCTGGGGGTTAGAGGCGACCGCGCGGCCGTAG
>JBGSUY010000572.1:0-6818 GCA_041753195.1 Chromatiaceae bacterium | reverse complement strand
GCAGCGTCCGCGAAGGGCATGGCGGCGCAGGAGGGGGCAGGGGCGTCCAGACCTGCGATCGCGGCAGAGCCGGCCCTGGCCACCCTGTGGAACAACGCGCCCGAACCCCCCCAGGGCCAGGAGGTCCTGGCCCGGTTCGGGTTCGCCGACACCCAGGACGCCTGGGGGCGCCTCCAGCACTTTCGCGAGGCCGCGGCACGCAAGGGTCTGAGCGCCAAGGGGATCGAGCGGCTCAACCTGCTGATGCCCATGGCCCTGACCGCGATTGCCGGGAGCGAGACGCCGGATCTGGCCCTGGAGCGAGTCCTGCGGGTGCTCGAGTCCGTGGTGCGCCGCACCGCCTACCTGGCGATGCTGATCGAGCGCCCCCAGGCCCTGGTCCAGCTCGCGCGGCTCACCGGCATGAGCCCCTGGATCGCCGAACAGATCGCCCGCCAGCCCCTTTTGTTGGACGAGCTCATCGACCCCCGGCGGCTCTTTGAGCCCCTGCGCCGGGCGGAGCTGGACGCCGAGCTGGACGCCCTGCTGGCCCGCGTGGATGCGGAGGACCTGGAGCAGCAGATGGAGCGCCTGCGGCAGTTTGCCCACGGAAACATGTTGCGGGTGGCCGCCGCCGACCTCACCGGGGTCGTGCCCCTCATGAAGGTCAGCGATTACCTGACCGAGATCGGGGAGGCGACGGTCGCTCGGGTGCTGCGCCTCGCCTTCGAGCACCTGGCGGGGCGTCACGGCCCCCCCACGGGGCTGGATGCCGGAGAGACGGGGCTGTTGGTCCTCGGCTACGGCAAACTAGGGGGGATCGAGCTGGGCTACGGGTCCGACCTGGACCTGGTGTTCCTCCACGGGAGCGACCAGGGCGGGGCGGAGACCCTGGGCCCCAAGCCCATCAGCCATGAGCAGTTCTACAACCGGCTCGGCCAGCGCATGATCCACATCATGACTACCCGCACCCCGGCAGGTATCCTCTACGAGGTCGACATGCGCCTGCGCCCGGACGGCAACAAGGGCATGCTGGTACGCCCCCTGACCGCCTTCGCCGACTACCAGGACCAACAGGCCTGGACCTGGGAGCACCAGGCGCTGATTCGTGCGCGGCCGGTGGCGGGGGACCCGATGCTGGGGCTGCGCTTCGCCGAGATCCGCCGCGCCACCCTGTGCCGGCGCCGGGAGCCGGAAAAGCTACGTGCGGAAGTCCGTGCCATGCGCGCCCGGATGCGCGAGAGCCTGGACAAGTCCGGGAGCGGCCGCTTCGACCTTAAGCAGGGGGCCGGCGGTATTGCCGATATCGAGTTTATGGTTCAATACACGGTCCTGCGCTGGGCGGCGGATTACCCGGATCTGGCGGATTGGACCGATAACATCCGCATCCTGGAGACCCTGGGCCGCCACCGGCTCCTGCCCGGCGAGACGGCCGCGGATCTGACCGAGACCTACAAGGTCCTGCGCTCGGCGTACCACCGCAGCGCCCTCCAGGATCAACCCAAGACGATCCCGGACGATCAGCTCCTCCCCCAGCGGGAACGGGTCAAGGGGCTGTGGGATACCTTGCTGGGGAACTGATCCCCGGACTGGACCAATTCAGACAGGGCGAGGCCCCCTGGCCCCGACCCGATCGGAGTACCACATGGCGACGATGGCGGACCGTGACGGCCTGATCTGGCTGGACGGCGAGATGGTGCCCTGGCGCGAGGCCAAGACCCACGTCCTCACCCACACCCTGCACTACGGCATGGGCGTGTTCGAGGGGGTCAGGGCTTACCGGAGTGAGCGCGGCACCGCCATCTTCCGCTTGAAGGAGCACACCGACCGGCTATTCAACTCCGCCCACATCCTCGGCATGCCCATGCCCTGGGACCGTGACACCCTGATGGAGGCCCAGCGGGCCGTGGTGCGCGAGAACGCGCTGGAATCCGCCTACATCCGACCCATGTGCTTCTACGGCTCCGAGGGCATGGGGCTGCGCGCCGACAACCTGAAGGTCCACTGCATGGTGGCCGCCTGGGCTTGGGGTGCCTACCTGGGGGAGGACAATATGCGCAACGGCATCCGCATTCGGGTGTCGTCCTTCACCCGCCACCACGTCAACATCACCATGTGCCGGGCCAAGGCCAACGGCAACTACATGAACTCCATGATGGCGCTGCAGGAGGCCCTGCGGGACGGTTACGACGAGGCCCTCCTGCTGGACTCCGAGGGCTACGTGATGGAGGGCAGCGGGGAGAACATCTTCATCGTGCGCGAGGGCATCCTCTACACGCCGGACCTCACCTCCGCCCTGGACGGCATCACCCGCAAGACCGTCATCGCCCTGTGCGACGAACTGGAGCTCAAGGTCGTGGAGAAGCGTATCACCCGCGACGAGGTCTACATCTCCGACGAGGCCTTCTTCACCGGCACCGCCGCCGAGGTAACCCCAATCCGAGAGGTGGACGGCCGTGCCATTGGGTACAGTGGCGGCCAAGGCGGACGGGGTCCCATCACCGAGCGCCTCCAGGGCCTCTATTTCGACCAGGTCCACGGCCGTCGAGACGAGCACCCGGAGTGGCTGACCCTGGTCTGAACCCTATTCCGAACAATCCGTAGGGGCGCCGCGCCGGCGCGGTTCCGGCCACGTCAGGAGGAGCAGCGACATGGCATCGCGGCGGGGCCGCCGTCCCTACCCGGGATCCCTTGCACCCTCGCCCCGCCGATCCAGCGCCCGTCAGGAGACCGACTCATGAGCCAAGCCGTCGCCCAAAGCCGACCCGAGCCCGCCCCCATCGAGGTCAGGCGGGCAGACCTTCCACTCTCCTGCCCGCGCCCCGGGGACGCCCTTTGGGACATGCACCCGCGGGTCTATCTGCCCATCGAGGACGAGCCGAGGAAGGAGTCCGTCTGCCCCTATTGCGGGGCCCGCTACCGTCTCATCGACTGAGCACCGTGGGCACCCTTCCATACCCTAGAACGCACAGACAACCGGCTACCTATCGTCCTCCGCCAAGGGCGGGAGGCAGCAGTACGCTGAAACCGGATACCCACAGTCGTGCGGCCGACTGCCCGATTACTAACCGGAGCGCTCGGAGAGCGCTGGGTGCGCGAACGGCGGTAGAAGGCAGGCCAGGAGACATCAAGATCAGTCACACGGCACCCGGATCGGGTGCGGCCGGAAACTGGGAGACGACCATGAAGCGTAGAAGGCTACTCCAGGCAGCTGCGGGGGCCACCCCCTTGTACCTTATGGCTGGGGCGGGACTGACCTCCAGACGTCTGTTGGCTGAGTGGCCGGCGGATGCCTTCCACGCGGAACAACTGGCGGAAGCCGAGCGGCTACTGTTCGGCGAGCGCCCCATCACCGAGAGCGAGGCGGTCCTGATCGAGGCACCGAATATTGCCGAGAACGGCCGCAATGTCCCCGTTGAGGTCCGGATAACGCTGCCCAACACCACCGCGGTTTCCTTGTTCTCGGACGCCAACCCCGTCCCCCTCCTCGCCCGCGTGCACTTCACGCCGGCGGTGGCACCCAGGATCTCGATTCGCGTGAAGCTGGGCGGCAGCGGCAACCTGCTTGCCGTCGCGGAGGCCAGCGGCAGCCTCTATCGCGCCACCCGAGCCGTCAAGGTGACTGCCGGCGGCTGTGGTGGCTGACGCCGTGAAAGCGCCTCAACCAAAGTGAGTACGCCCCCCATGACGAACGAAGACCACGGCAGGATCCGCGCCCGCCTGCGGGACGGTGTGGTGACGGTAAAGGTTCTCCTTCGGCATCCCATGGAGACCGGTACCCGCAAAGAGTCTCCCGTCAGCGAACCCGTGCCGCGGCATTTCATCCGTGAGGTCGTCTGTGAGCGAAACGGGACACCGGTGCTCACCCTGGAATGGGGATGGGGCATCGCGGCCAACCCCTACCTATCCTTCGACCTCAACGAGGGGCAAGTCGGGGATAGGATCGCCGTGCATTGGGTGGACAACAAGGGCGAGACGGGCCGCCTTGAGGGTGCGGTGATTTAACCGCGACACCGCGCCTGCTTTGCTTTCCTTCATGCTGGGGGTTGCCCCCTCCGCCGCTTGGGCCGGCCGCGCACATACGGCGCCTAGAGTCGAGTGAGGCTCACCGTCTGCCGGAAGCGGGCCAGGGCGGCGGTGAAGGCGAGGATGCCAAGCCCGAGGGTGGCAGCCAGGTGGGGCCACACCAGGTCGAGGCCGGCACCGCGAAAGACCACGGACTGGACGAAGGCGACGAAATGGGTGGTGGGTGAGAGGAGCATGACCCGCTGCAGCGGCTCCGGCATGGAATCCAGCGGGGTGTTGGCACCCGAGAGCATGTATATCACCAGGAACACCGGGATCGAGAGGAGCCCGAACTGGGGCATCGTGCGGGCCAAGGTGGCGAGCAAGATCCCGAGCGCCGTCAACGAGAAGAGATAGATGGCGAGGCCCAGCACGAACAGCCCCAGCGACCCCGCGATGGGCACGCCGAGAACCCCCTGGACGATCGCCACCAGGGCGAAGGTGGCGCCCAACAGGATCACCAGGGCGTTGGCCCAGACCTTCGCGAGCATGATCTCGGCGGAGCTGAGCGGCATCACCAGCAGGTGCTCGATGGTCCCGTGCTCGCGCTCGCGGATGAGGGCCGCCCCGGTCAGCACGATGCCGAGCAGGGTGACCATGTTGACGATCTGCATCACCGCCAGGAACCACAGCGACTCCCCGTTGGGGTTGAAGGCGAGCCGGGTGACCGCCGACACTGCCTGGGGCGGCTCGCCCCGGTAGCCGTGCAGGTAGAAGAGCGGCTCCTCGGCGAGCACCCGCTCCAGATACCGCGCCCCCGCCCCTGCCATGGCCATGGCCGTGGCGTCCACGTTCACCTGCACGGCCGGGCGGCGCCCCTCCTTTGTGTCGGCCCGCAAGCGGGGCGGGAGGTCGATGACGAAGGTGTAGGTGCCGGCGTCCATGGCCGCGTCGATGTCGCCTACTTCGATGTGTACCGGCGGCTGGAAGTAGGGCGGCCGCAGGGTCTCCGTCAGGCGCGCCGAGAGCTGGGAGCCATCCTCGTCCACCACCGCCACCGAGGCGCTCTGAAGCTCCAGCTTGACCCCCCGGGCAGGGGCGATGATGGCGAAGGTGAAGGCATAGACGATCAGGAAGACCAGCACCGGGTCGTAGCGGAGACTGATCAGCTCCTTCAGCCCCAGACGGTAGACGTTGGTGAGCCGCACCTCAGCGCTCCTGGGTGCGCAGGAGCGCAAGCCCCAGCAGGAAGAACCCGAGCCCGAAGGCCCCCAGCACCAGGTAGTCGAGCCACAGGTCGCTCAGGGCCAGCCCCTTGGTGAAGCTCCCCACGCTCACGTGGTTGAACCAGGCGCTCGGAAAGCCGTAGCCCATGATGCGCGCCGGCCCGGTGAGGGCCGAGACGGGTACCAGCATCCCCGAGAACAGGATGGTGGGGATGGTGCTGACGATGGCCGTGCCGAAGATCGCGGCGATCTGGGTGCGCATGAAGGTGGACATGAGGAGCCCGAGCCCGGTGCTCGAGAAGACGAAAAGCACCGCCCCGAGCGTGAGGGCGCCGAGCCCGCCGGTCAGCGGCACCCGAAAGAGGAACAGCGCCATCAGGAGCAGCGTCAGATAGCTCAGCAGCGCCAGGCCCACATAGGGGAGCTGCTTGCCGAGCAGAAATTCCCCGCCGTTAGTCGGCGTGGCGTAGAGGTTGGTGATCGAACCCAGCTCCTTCTCCCGCACCACCCCGACCGCGGTCATGGTCGCCGGGATCATGATCAGCAGCAGCATCAGGATACCCGGCACCATGGCATAGACACTCTTGAATGCCTGGTTGTAGCGAAAGCGCGTCTCGACCTCCACTGCGCCCAAAGATCGCTCGGCGCCGCGGCCTTCCAGGTACTGCCGATGCACCCCTTCCACATAGCCGCGGATGGTATCGCCGCGGAATGGAATGGCCCCGTCGATGAGGAAGCCGACCTCGGGCTTGGTGCCGTGCTTCAGGGTACGCCCGAAGCCGGGCGGGATCTCGATCGCCAGGGTAAGCCGGCCGCTCGCGAGCCGGCGCTGCCTGTCCGCGTCATCGAGCAGCGGGGGCTGCTCGGAGAACCAGCGGGAGCCGGCAAACTGCTCCAGATATCCCCGGCTCGCCGGGGTGCGATCGTAGTCGAGCACCGCATACGAGATGGCGTTGACGTCGAAGGAGATCCCGAAGCCCATGGCGATCATCAGGAGCATGGGTCCGAGCAGGGCGAACGCGAGGCGGATCGGGTCGTGCCTGAGCTCCGTGCCCTCGCGCCGGGCATAGGCCCAGAGGCGGCGGGGGGAGAAGTGCCGGGGGGGGCCAGGCTTACGCGGTGGCCTTGGAAGCGCGGGACTCGGTCCCGCCTCCGGCTCGCCCGTCGTCTCCTCACCCGCCTGCGCGGCCCCCTGCTCCATGTAGGCGATGAAGGCATCCTCTAGGGTCGCCGCGCCCTGCTCGGCCTTGAGGGCCGCGGGGGTGCCCTGGGCCAGCACGCGCCCCGCGTGCATCAGGGAGATTCGGTCGCAGCGCTCCGCCTCGTTCATGAAGTGGGTGGAGACGAAGATGGTCACTCCCTGCCCCCGGGACAGCGCGAGGAGCTGCTCCCAGAAGCGGTCGCGCGCGATCGGATCCACCCCGGAGGTGGGCTCGTCCAGGATCAGGAGCTCCGGCTCGTGGATCACCGCCACCGCCAGCGACAGGCGTTGGCGTACCCCAAGCGGCAGCGCCTCGGCCCGGCCATCGAGGTGCGGCCTGAGATCGAATCGTTCGGCGAGCGCCGCGATGCGTTGGGGGATCAGCCTCGGGGGCAGGTGGTAGAGCC
>JBGSUY010000571.1:0-4209 GCA_041753195.1 Chromatiaceae bacterium | reverse complement strand
AGCCGCCAGCCCCGCGGGCACCGGGATCAGATAGAGCAGCGGGAAGGCCAGCAACAGGACCATGGCCAGACCCTCCCAGCGCGTCACGAGCCCTGGCCGCGGCCGCCACAAGACCAACACCAGGACGGCAACCGCCAGCACCTCCAGGGTCAGCAGGGCCAGGGCCGGCTGGCCCGAGCGGAATAGGGGGGCGAACACCAGCAGAACGCCGAGCAGCCGCTGTAGGGCGGCCTGGTGGGCGATGGTCGCTTGGGTTGCTGGGGCGGTCGAGGAGGGGGGCAAAGACAATTCCCAACTTCCGTGAATAGCGTCACAAATAAGGGTAAGCGCTCGGCCGAATGAAGGGCCCCGGCGGCTACTGATTGTCGAGCGGCGCGCTTAGAATACCGAATCCAAGGCTTCGCGGCCCGCCTTCGTGACAGCACGCCATTCGGGTCGTGCTGCATGGCAAGAAAGACATGACCCCCTTGTTGAGAATTCTCCCCGCCCTCCTATTGCTGCTTGGGCTACAGGCCTGCTCGACCTCCGGCAGTGGCCCCTCGATGGTGGCCCAACCCGCCGCCGACCCGGTCACCGCCGCCGCGGGCGGGACCCAGTCCGAGCTCAAGGGCGATCTGGTGCCCGCCGTCATCGGTATCCCGGCCGACCCGGGTCCCGAGCGGAACTACCGCATCGGCCCTTATGATCTGCTGAAGATCGAGGTCTTCCAGGTCCAGGAGCTGTCCCGGCAGGAGCGGGTGAATGACGAGGGATTCGTCACGCTGCCCCTGATCGGTTCGCTACAGGTCGCCGGCCTCACACCCCGTGAGGCGGAGCAGTTGATCGCCGCCAAGCTGGGGGAGGAGTACCTCCAGGACCCTCAGGTCAACATCTTCGTCTCCGAGTACGCGAGCCAGAAGGTCACGGTCACCGGCCAGGTGAAGAAGCCCGGTGTCTTCCCGGTGGCCGGCCGCACCACCCTGATGCAGGCCATCGCGCTCGCGGGCGGACTGGACGAGGTGGCGAAAAAGGAGGAGGTCGTGGTCTTCCGCAAGCAGCCCGCCGGCAGCGTTAGCGCCTATGTGGTGAACATGGCCTCCATCGAGGAGGGCAAGCTGACCGACCCGGTGATCGTCGGCGATGACCGCATCATGGTGCCCAAGTCCGGGGCCGCCGTGTTCAGCCGAGCCGTCGGGAACATCATCCAGGGCTGGGTGATCCGCGCGCCCGTTTACTGATCTGCCGGGTTGAGTCACATCAAGCTGTTTGAGGGAGGCTGAGGGGCACCATGTCGATTGCGCTGGACCCGGAAAGTGGAAGGATGCGCGAGCGTGCCCTGGAGCTCGCCGCCCAGCAGCGCGAGCTGCGGCGGCTCGGGGGACTGGTGCCGGAGCCCCTGCCGGAGCCCTACGATGACGATGCCATCGATCTGCGCCGCTACTGGCAGATCCTGCTGCGACGCAAGTGGACCCTGGCCGCGGCAGTCGCGATCGCCTTCCTAGTGGCCCTGGTCGCCACCTACAACGCCACACCCGTCTACCGCAGCACGCTCCTGCTGCAGATCGAGCCCCAGACCGATCAGTTCCTAGAGTTCCAGCAGAATGTCTCCCTTGGCGAGCCGGTGCGGGACTGGGACTACTACCAGACCCAGTACGAGCTGCTGAAGAGCCGCAGCCTGGCCCGCCGGGTCATCGACCAACTGGGCCTCGAGGCGGCCCAGAAGCCCGAGTCCGACGGTTCGCCTTCCTTTCTATCCGATCTTCGGGGCACCCTCAAAGGCTGGGTCCGCGGCGCCAGCGCGGGCGGCGAGCGGGCGGTGGAGGATGCAGCGCCGGCCAAGCCGAACCTGGAGGATGCCTTGCTCGGCAGCCTCACCATTGCGCCGGTGCGCGACTCGCGGTTGGTACACATCCAATACGACAGCCCCAGTGCCCGGGAGGCCGCTGCGGTGGCGAATGCCGTCGCCGAGAACTTCATCAATATGTCCCTGGAGCGGCGCTACGAGGCCCGGAGCTATGCCAAGCGCTTCCTCGAGGAGCGCATCCAGCAGGTCCGCGCCAATCTGGAGGACTCGGAGCAGCGTCTACTCGCCTATGCCCGGGAGCGCGAGATCGTCAACCTGGACGACAAGCTCGGCGGGGTGATGAAAACCCTGGAGGCGATGAGCTCGGCCTTGGTCACCGCCGAGGCCCAGCGCATCCAGGCGGAGGCGGAATACACGGGAGCGCTCCAGGGGACGGGTCCCTCGACTCTCAAGGTGCTGGACAGCGCCGTCATCCAGGAGCTCAAGAAACGCAAGGGCGAGCTGGAGCTGCAGTACCAGGAGGACCTCAAGGTCTACAAGCCCGGCTACCCCAAGATGCAGCAGACCCAGCGTCAGATCACCGAGATCGACCAGCAGATGGCGAAGGAGACCGCCTCCATCCGCGGGGCGGTCAAGTCCAACTACGAGGCGAAGATCCAGGAGCAGGCGACCCTCCAGGCGCGGGTGCGCGAGCTGAAAAGCGAGATCCTGGCCCTACAGGACCGCAGCACTGACTACCAGTCACTCAAGCGGGAGGTGGACACCAACCGGGAGCTCTATGACGGTTTGCTCCAGCGCATGAAGGAGGTGGGCGTGGTGGCCGGCATCAGCACCAATAACATCTCCATTGTGGACCGGGCCCAGGTCCCATTGGTCGCCTACAAGCCGAACCTGCGCAAGAACCTGACCATGGCCGTCGCCCTCGGCCTGATCGGGGGCATCCTCTTGGCCTTCCTCTTCGAGCACATGGACGACACGATCAAGACCAGCGAGGACGTGGAGAGCAGGGTCCGGGCGCCGGTGCTGGGGGTCATCCCCCTGGTGTCCGCGAAACGCGAGCGCATCGCCGAGGAGGACATCCCGCTCCTGGCCGCCAGGGACCCCAAGAGCCCCCTGGCGGAGGCGGTGCGTTCACTGCGCACCGCGCTGGTCTTTGCGACCACCGAGGGTGCCCCCAAGGTCATGCACCTGGCCAGCGCCGGGCCCGGGGAGGGCAAGACCACGGCGGCGACCAACATCGCCATCACCTTCGCCCAGGCCGGCAGCAAGGTGCTCCTGATCGACGCGGACCTGCGCTCCCCCTCCCTGCATCATGCCTTGGCCATCCCCAATACGGTCGGGCTCACCAACTACCTGGCGGGGGACTCCCAGCCCGCGGAGATCGCCCAGCCGACCCAGGTCACCCGCCTCTTCGCCATCACCAGCGGACCCCTGCCGCCGAATCCGGTGGAGCTCTTGTCCAGCGCCAAGATGCTCGATTTTCTGAGCATCGCGTCCGAGCGCTTCGATTACGTGATACTCGACGGGCCGCCGGTGATCGGGCTGGCGGACGCCCTGGTGCTCGCCAACCTCGCCAAGGCGACACTCTTTGTGGTGGACGCCGGGCGTACCCGCTACGGGGCCTTGGAGGGCGCAGTCAAGCGGCTGCGCGCCGCCAATGCGACGATCCTCGGGGCAATCACCAACCGGCTGGGTCGTCCTGGCCACGGCTATGGCTACGATTACCACTACAGCTATAGCTATAGCTATGGCGAAGGCGAGTCGGCACGCGCCCTGCCTGATCGGGCCTGACCTTCGTGCCCGCGGCTCATGGTGCCGGCGCTCCTTGTTCTCGCGCTTGAGTTTCATCGGGCGCCCATCCGTTTCGGGCACCTGACGGACCCGGCGTATCCACTGCCGGACGGTTTCGGCGACTGGCTCACTGAGTCGAGCGCAGCCCTCGGGCCAGCCAAGATCCAGTCCACGGCGAAGGCCCTGAGTACCGAGCCCGAGGCACTTCGCGAGGCGTTCCTGTTTCTCCTGCGGCAGGTCCTCCTGGCCCCTCGGGCGGATCACTATCGCGCCCTAGGGCTGTCCCGATGCTGTGCGCCGGAGTCCATCAAGCAACACCACGGCCTATTGGTGCGGATGTTCCACCCGGATCGGCTGCCGGACGGCGGTGGGCTCGGTGTCGCCCTGACCGCCCGAATCAACGCGGCTTATCAGGTCCTGCGCGACCCCAAGACCCGGCAGCGCTATGACAGCGTGCTGCCGCCCCTTCCAGATGGTGGTCGATCGAACCAGGATGGCCGTGACTTCTTCCGGCCCCGGGACCCGGTGGATCCGAACCCTTGGCGCATTGCGGTCCCGCCACGCCCGCCGACTCGGTTTCGGCCGCGGCTTCTCTGGGTGCCCGCGGCCGCGTTCCTTGCCGCGCTGCTGCTCCT
>JBGSUY010000570.1:0-2633 GCA_041753195.1 Chromatiaceae bacterium | reverse complement strand
GCCGCCATCGAGGAGCAACTCGCGCCTGTCATGGCCGAGGCCCCCAACTGGCTTCGCGATGCGTACGCTGAAGCCCTGGCGCAGTGGCGGCTGGGCGGCACTCCCTTTCGCATTCCCGCCGCGGACACCGCCGCCATCAGGCTGTTTCGGGTCGCCCGGGCCGTCGCCGCCGGGGATCAAGAAGGGCTGGATCTCCGCCGCTTCAGCGTCCAACTGCTCGGCGACTCCAAGGCCGTCGAGTCCATCCTGGGTCGGCTGGGCGCACTCCTGCGCCGCAATCCCGACTGGTCACACTGGGAGACGGACACCGAGCTTTTCAGAGCGCTGGGCCTGGAGAAGTTCCCGCCGCCCCTGTTCATCAAGGGTCCCCTCGTCCTGGACTATGGCGGCGTCCAATGGGATCTGACACCGCTGCGCCCCTATGTGGCCCTGTCGCCGGACGCCGTAACGGACATCCGGCCCACCACCCCCGTCCCCTACCTGCTCACCGTCGAAAACCTGGCGAGCTTCCAGCGCCACGTCCGGGAGATCCATGACTTGGGCGTGGTGATCTACACCGCCGGCTTCCCCGCCCCAGCCCTGGTCCGGGTCCTCGGGCGACTGGACCAGTGCCTGCCCGCCGACTACCCCTTCTACCACTGGGGCGACCGCGACCCCGGTGGCCTGCGCATCTACGCCAAGGTCGCAACGGCCTGCCCGGCCCACGGTGTCTCGCCCCACCTCATGACGGTCCCGGACTCGGGCCCCGGCGGCTGGACCCCGGACCAGCGCCGAGCCCTGGAGCAGGTGATTGTCCAAGGGGGCGCGGCGGGCCGATTGGGCGAGGGGTGGATCGCCCAGGAGCTGGGACCCCTGGAGCAAGAGGCGCTGGATCCGAAGGCCCCTGGGGAGGAAGGTGGCGAGGCTGGTGACGGCGTCCCGTGAGACCGACTTGCAAAGCGACGAAGATCGCCTAAAGATAAGGAATCCTTTTTTCCTTACGGGTTTGATCCCTCCATGCTCGCTAAAAAGACATCCAAGAACCAACTCACCCTACCCAAGGCCATCGTCGAGCATTTTCCCGACGTCGACTATTTCGAAGTTCGCGAAGAGCGTGGTCGTATCGTGCTCGTACCCTTGCGGCCCAACCGAGCCGACGAGGTGCGGAACAAGCTCGAAGCGATCGGCATCACCGAAGTCGACGTCGAGGCAGCTGTGCGCTGGGCGCGTGAAAAGTGACCCTACGCGTCGTCCTTGACACCAACACCCTCGTTTCCGCCCTGCTCTTCCGCAATGGTCGCTTGAGCTGGCTGCGCCTGGCGTGGCAACGTGGAGACCTGGTCCCCTTGGTGTGCAACCGAACCGTGTCGGAGCTGCTGCGTGTCCTGTCATACCCGAAATTTCGCCTCGGCGAGCCGGAGATTCGAGACCTGCTGGGGGACTTTCTGCCCTTTGTGGAGACCCTCTCCGACGTCCAAGCAGGCACCGATTCCCCTCGATGCCGTGACCACGACGACCAGATGTTTATCGACCTCGCCCTGGCCGCCGCCGCGGATGCCCTGGTCACGGGCGACGGCGATCTCTTGGTGCTGGCCGATACGTCGGCAGTTCCGATCATCACCCCCGCGGAGCTTCGCCGGAGTCTCGATGCGAGGACTGGCGAGGGGGGCTGAATCTTCCCGCAGTCACACGTGTTCGGGATCGCTCACCCGGCCCACTTGCCGGTGTACGCATGGGCCGCAGGCCGAAAGGCAGAGATCCAGATTTGGAGGATAGGCAGGCAGACTTACAACCATCCGCCCATGCACATCGACCACTACAGCTTCGGCCGCATCGGAATCGACGGCCGCGACTACGACGCCGACGTTATCGTCTTCCCCGACCATGTCCAGGGGCACTGGCGGCGCCGGGAGGGACACCACCTGGCCATCGAGGACCTGGAGACCGTTCTGGCGGACCCGCCCCAGATGCTCATCGTGGGCACTGGCTGCTACGGGCGCATGCAGATCCCCGGGGAGACCTTGGAGCGGCTGCGTGAGGCGGGCGTCGAGGTGCGGATCGCAACCACCGGCCATACCGTGGCCGACCTCAACCGGCTGCAGCAGGAGTGCCCCCGCATCGTCGCGGGCCTGCACCTCACCTGCTGATGCGGATCCGGCCGGTCAGGCGGGGTGACGTCCCCCAGATCGCCCGCCTCTACTACGACACGGTCCGCCGGGTGAACGCCCGCGACTACGCGCCCGGGCAGATCCGCGCCTGGGCGCCGCGCGTCTACCCCGACGCCTTCTGGCAGCGGCGTTTCCGCCGTTACCGGGTCCTGGTCGCTGAGGATGTGGGTGTCGTCCTCGGCTTTGTCGAGCTGGCGCCCAACGGCGACATCGACTGCTTCTACGTCCACCACGCCCATCAGCACGAGGGTGTGGGCACCGCCCTCATGGCCCGCCTGGAGCGCGAGGCGCGTGCCCGCGGCAACGCCCGTTTGCGCGCCGACGTGAGCCTTACCGCAGAGCACTTCTTCCACCGCATGGGCTTCGCCGTTCTCCGGCGGCAGGTCAAGGTCTACCGCAATCGCGCCTTCAAGCAGGCGGTGATGGAGAGGCGGCTGGGGCGGCCGGTGGCGACACGGGCAGGGCGAGCCGATCGCCCAAACCGCA
>JBGSUY010000569.1:0-1763 GCA_041753195.1 Chromatiaceae bacterium | reverse complement strand
CCCGGCTCAGCGGCCCCTTAGGTCGACCGCCCGCCGCCCGCAACAGGATCGTCATCTACCCGGGGTATCGTTTGGGGCCTCGCTGAGCGGCGCCCCGGCGCCACCGCCAACCAGCCAAACTCGGAGAGCACCCCCATGCGCCGTTTCGACCATCGCCCCACCAGCCGTGCCCCCGCGGTCGAGTCACCGGAGGACATCCCGGTCAATCCCTCCGTCGAGCCCACCCTCGGGGACCTGATCCAGGCCCGCTTTAGCCGCCGTGACCTGATCCGGGGCGCCCTGGGGGTGAGCGTCCTGGGTGCGCTGGCGGCCTCGCCCCTTGCACTCCTCGCCCAGGGGGTAGGGGAGAGGACCGGGGGTCCCGACGCCGGGAGCGGTGGGGGAGGCTTCGGCTTCTCGGAGATCAACCACGGGGTGGACGTGGATCACCAGGTGGCCCCGGGCTACCGGGCCGAGGTCCTGATCCGCTGGGGGGACCCGGTGCTCCCGGATGCCCCGGCCCTCGACCCAAAGCACCAGTCGGCGGCGGCCCAGGTGCTGCAGTTCGGGTACAACAATGACTTCGTCGGCTACATCCCCCTGCCCCTGGGCTCCGACAACTCGGAGCATGGGCTGCTGTGCATCAACCACGAGTACACCAACGCGGAGCTGATGTTCCCGGGCTTCGGCGACTATGCCAAAGACTTCAGCAACGCAACCCGGGAAGGGGCCGAGATCGAGATGGCCTGCAACGGCGGCACCATCATCGAGATCCGGAAGGAGGGGGGACGCTGGCGGGTGGTGGATGACAGCCCCTATGCCCGCCGCATCACCGCGCTGGACACCGAGATGGGACTCTCGGGCCCCGCCGCCGGGCATCCCCGTCTGCGGACCAGCGCGGACCCCACCGGGCGGCGGGTGATCGGCACCGTCAACGACTGCGCCGGCGGCATCACCCCCTGGGGAACCTACCTGATGGCGGAGGAGAACTTCGACGGCTATTTCCTGGGGAGCCTGGAGGGCCACCCGGAGCGGGCCAACTACGCGCGCTACGGCATCCCGGGCAGTCGCTACCCCTGGGGCCTCTTCCACCGGCGCTTCGACATCCAGGCGGAGCCCAACGAGGCCAACCGCTTCGGCTGGATCGTGGAGGTGGATCCCGTGGACCCCGGCTCCAGGCCCGTCAAGCGCACGGCCCTGGGCCGCTTCAAGCACGAGGGGGCCGAGTCCATCATCAATGGGGACGGACGACTGGTGCTCTACTCCGGGGACGACCAGCGCTTCGAGTTCCTCTACCGCTTCGTCACCGAGGGCCGGGTGGACCTCAAGAACCGGGAGGCCAACCGCGAACTCCTGGATCGGGGGACCCTCTCAGTCGCCCGCTTCGCCGCGGACGGCACCCTCACCTGGCTGCCTCTGGTCTACGGACAGGGCCCCCTGACGTCAGAGAACGGCTTCGGCTCCCAGGCGGATGTGCTGATCGAGACCCGCCGCGCCGCCACCCTGCGGGGCGCTACTCCCATGGATCGACCCGAGGACGTGGAGCCCAACCCCGTCACCGGAAAGGTCTACGTGATGCTGACCAACAACAGCAAGCGGGGCGAGGCCGGCAAGCCCGGGGCGGACGCCGCGAACCCACGGGAGGCCAACCTCTGGGGCCACATCCTGGAGCTGACCCCCACCGGTGGGGACCATGCCGCTGACACCGCCCGCTGGGAGGTCCTGGTGAAGGCCGGCAACCCCGCGGACCCCGGGGTCGCGGCCCTATGGAACCCGGCCACCAG
>JBGSUY010000568.1:0-2082 GCA_041753195.1 Chromatiaceae bacterium | reverse complement strand
CGCCACCCGCCTGGAACGCCTCGTCGGACCCCTGCGCGCGGCGGGGGTGCAGCGGCTCAACGTTAGCCTCGACTCCCTGGACCCCAAGCGCTTCTCCGCCATCACCGGCGGCGGTGACCTGGGGGCCGTATTGCGGGGGCTCGCCGCGGCCCGGGAGGCGGGATTCGCCCCGATCAAGATCAACACCGTGGCCATGCGAGGCGTCAACGACCACGAGATCGGGCCGATCGTCGACTTCTGCGGCACCCACGGCTTTATCCTGCGCCTTATCGAGACCATGCCCGTTGGGGAGGCGGGCCGCCGGGCGCTGGACCACTACCTGCCACTCGACGAGGTGGAGCGCCGTCTTGCCGAGCGTCACGCCCTCGTCGTCGAAGACGCCCCGGCGGACGGCCCAGCCCGCTATCTTAGGATCGGCGAGGGCGGTCAACGGATTGGACTCATCAACCCCCTCTCCCGGCACTTCTGCGCCACCTGCAAGCGCCTGCGGCTCACCGCCGATGGTCTGCTCCATCCCTGTCTCGACGGCCTAGGGGCGGTTCCATTGCGGGAGACCTTGCGCGATGGGACGGACAATGCCCTGGAGCAGTCCATCCGTCGGGCTTTGCTGCAGAAGCCCCGGGGCCACCGGTTCCACCAATCCCAGGGCCGACCCGTGCGCTTCATGGCCTATACGGGGGGCTGAGGTCGGTGCCCCCGGTCCCACACCAAACGGGGCAGGGTCCGCACCGGCGTAAGGCTGCACTGAGCAAGGCACGACTGAGATCCGCCGCTGATCTTCGTCGACCCGGGAGCCGGGCGAGGTCGAGGTCAGCCGCCCCCCTGGCCAAACACGACCTGATCCCCAGCCTCGGCGTCTCAGTCAGAAATCCGACTCTATCCCGGTCTGTAATGGGTGAACGGGTGCGGCCCGTCCGTGATGAAACCCGAACCTTGTTAAAGGAGATTCCAAAGCCGGCGGGACGCTACCGGGCTATACGGCCGGCTCGGACGGCCCGGCCGAGGCCGACTCCCTGCCCGCGCGCAACGGGCAGCGCTGACGCTCCATCGCCGAGAGCGTACGGACGTGTCCGGTGTGATCCGGCCTTGACCGTATCGCTGTCTCGTCCGCGCTGTAAGGCATAGTCCCGGGCACCGACCACTGGACAAGGATTGGGCGGGCACCGCGGCAAGCGGCGAGGTCCGATCCCCATCGCGGATGCACCCCTTGTCCTACCGCCGGAACGCCCTCGCGTGGTCGAGAGGTGGGAGGAGCCGGGCGCGCTCGCCCCGATCTCTGACGCATTTGAGGACAATCCGATGCTTTGGCTCGGTTCTTTGCTGGTGGCGGTCCTGCTCTTGTGGCTCCTGGGGCCGCTCTTCGCGCTCTGGCAATCCCGGCGTCGCCTCGGTCAGGCGGTACCGGACACCGGGGACCTGGACGGTGCGGCGGCCTCCGCGCGGCGGCGCCTCTATTACTTCCACGCCCCGCACTGCGGCGCCTGTCGCCCCATGACCGCGATGGTGAATCGCCTGCGCCAATCGCACCCGAATCTCATCATGGTCGACGTGGGCGAATCCCCAAGGATCGCCCGCGACTTCGGCATCGCCGCGACCCCGACCTTGGTACTCGTCGAGGACGAGACCATCCGCCAGGTCAAGCTCGGGGGCCAGAGCGAGCGCGCCCTGCTGGGACTGCTGACCGGGGATGCGCCATGAGCCCCTTCGAGACCAAGCTCAACGGCACCCTCCACGGTCTGCTGCGCTGGTCCGACTGGGATGCCCTGCGCCAGCGTCTGCTGGAGGAACAGCGCCAGGCCTGGTTCGTTTACGCCGTGGGCGCGGAGGTCCCAAGCGCACCGTTGTCGCCGGCCGCATTTCCGCTGGCGCTCGCGGAGATCGACGCAACCCTCAGGCGCGACCACCGGGAGGATCGTCTGGGCATCGTCTACGCGGACGACCCAGGGCGACCCACCCTGGTGAAGATCTACGACCCCAACAACCTGGGGGCCGCCTGCGGCAGCATCGGCCATCGCGTGCCACCCGGCTGGGTCCTGAGCCTGGATCCCCCGAGCGCCATCGCGGAGGCGGCCCCCTCGCCGG
>JBGSUY010000567.1:0-7379 GCA_041753195.1 Chromatiaceae bacterium | reverse complement strand
GTGGCCGCGCCGGACCTGGAAACCCTGCTGGCCGTGCGCGGTTGGCGGGTGGAGCGGGAATCGGATGGGACCCTGATGCTCCATCCGTTCTTGGGCGCCTCGCCCGGCCCGTCCGTCTCGGCGCGGAGCCTCGGTCAGCTCCCCACGGCGGTCGCCCAGGGGCGGGTGACCGTGCCGGTGGACACCTGGGAGAAGGCCCGGGCGGTCGTTGCGTCTTGGCTGGAGTCCGTGGGTGATCCGGCACTGCGACTCGGCAAGATTCGTCGCATCCATGACGTCTATGTGATCAGCATCGTCGGGGCCAGCCCCCCCCATCCGCTGCGTCACCAGGTCAGTGTCGCGGTGGACGACGGGCGGGTCCTGGTCCTGAAGTAGCACGCGACCCGATCCAGGGTGTCGTCCAGGATCGGGTGTGGTTTCTATCGCCTACCTTGCGCGTGCGCCTGATCGGCGGTCCCTGTCGCCGCATTCGGAAGGCAGTCCCCCGAGCAGGGCAGGCGGCGGGATCTGCCAAGTTGTCAGGGGTGCGGCTGCCTCCTCTCAGATCCCGCCCAGCCGCCGCGGAGTGCGCCTGCGCGAATCGTCCAACCACCTGTTCGGCCGAAAGGTTCCACTCCGCGCCCCAGCGCCCCTGGTATCCCCCCGAGGGCCAACCCGGCCCCGCTCCGACGGGTCCACAAGAGCCAGCTTGTGACAAACGGTCAGGTTCGGTCCAACGGACCACGCCCCGGGACCTGGGAGCCATTCCGAAATTCGCTTCGAAAACAGCGACGCGCGTCCCAGTCGCGCAAATTGGCGCGGATGCTGCTTAGACCTGATCGGCGGTCGCGGGACGGCGACGAACGGCACCCTGGGGGCGATTCGATTCCAACCCTTGGGGCGCCGCTCCGTGACGGGACAACGCGATGGGAACCATTGAGCGAGGTTATCCGAATGAGACAGATAGCCATGACGATCGCGGTGCTGCTCGCAGCCGTGTCAGGCCCAATGCTGGGCGATACGCTCGAGGGCGGCTACCCAGTCGCGGGGACCCAGCCGTTCCAACGGCCCGCTGGGGCACCGGTGATCTCCGAGGTCCAAAAGACCGAGGGCTGGTATACGCGGGCTTTGACGGGGATCTCCCTGCCCTATCCCGCCAGCCTTCGGTTCCTCGAGGACCAAGGGAACTGGTACACCCCATTCAACCATCCAGGCATGCATGGCCGTTACGACATCCGCGGTTGGTATGGCCAGTGATGCTGTTAGTCCTGGGTTATTCACATCCTTTGGAGGACTCGGAATGACGACACTGAAGAGGTTCAAGAAGGCCGCCGTTTCTGCGCTGGTGGGTCTAGCCCTGGCCGGTAGCGGAACAGCGGCGTACAGCATGGATGGCATGTCCGGCATGTCCGGCATGGGCGGCATGGGCGGTATGTCCGGCATGCAGGGAATGGAGGGCATGTCCGGCATGGGTGGTTGGGTCTGGGTACCTGCCGGCATGAGCGGCATGGGCGGTATGGGCGGTATGTCCGGTATGGGCGGCATGTCCGGGATGGGCGGCATGTCCGGGATGGGCGGTATGGGCGGCATGTCCGGGATGGGCGGTATGGGTGGCATGTCCGGGATGGGCGGTATGGGCGGCATGTCCGGAATGGGCGGTATGGGCGGCATGTCCGGCATGGGCGGTTGGGTCTGGGTACCCGCCGGTATGGGTGGCATGTCCGGGATGCAGGGCATGGGCGGCATGTCCGGTATGAGCGGCATGGGTGGCATGTCAGGAATGCAAGGCATGGGCGGCATGGGTGGCATGTCCGGAATGGGTGGCATGTCCGGGATGGGTGGCATGTCCGGAATGGGCGGTATGTCCGGAATGTCGGGCTACTTCCGGATCACCCCTGACGGGCAGATCTTCTTCTACCCTGCTTCTGGCATGTCCGGCATGAGTGGGATGGGCGGCATGTCCGGAATGGGCGGTATGTCCGGAATGGGCGGTATGGGGGGTATGTCCGGCATGGGCGGCATGGGCGGCATGGGCGGCATGTCAGGCATGTCTGGGATGGGCGGTATGTCCGGGATGTCGGGTAACTGGGTCTGGGTGCCCAGCGGCATGTCCGGGATGGGTGGAATGGGTGGCATGTCCGGGATGGGCGGTATGGGTGGCATGTCCGGCATGTCCGGCATGGGTGGCATGTCCGGGATGGGCGGCATGGGTGGCATGTCCGGTTGGACCCCGCCGGCCCAATGATCTGCGTCATGATCTCGTGGCTTGCCTCTTAACCTAGCAAGCCTGCTCAGCACAGGGACGTGCTGTTTTTTTTTGAGCGGCGAGGCCATGGTCCGGAGCGGCGAGCGGCGGATAAGTCCATCGCGGCGGTGTTGCAGGGGCCACGCCCAGTTTGGACTCGGTGTGCTTGGTGGATCGGGTAACCCCAAGCGGAGCGATCGAATGACCCTTAGGGATTGGCGATGGGGCCAATGGACGGCGCCACACAGTTTTCGGAGGTTTCTCATGTCAAAGGCCAACCCGTTGGCGATGCTGCTTGCGTTGGCGTGCCTGACGGTCCAGGCGGATACCCAGGTGCCCCAGGGTCTCACCTATGAACAGGCCCGTTGGCACCCCTTGCATTTCAGGCCCGCGAGCGAGGCTGCGAGCGACGACCAGTGCCTCGCCTGTCACGCGGAGGTCCTGGAGAACAGCATCCGGGCGGAGTCCCCCGCGGGGGTCAAGGCGAGCGAGGTCCTGGCCTGGTATGAGACCCTCGACACCTATACGGGCGAGGAGGAGACCTTCCACCGCCGCCACCTGGTGACCGACTATGCCCGGGAGGTCATGGACCTCAGGTGCAATACCTGTCACCTGGGAAATGACCCCCGGGAAGAGACGGCGATGTCCCATGCGGGCGGCGACCCGACTCTGACCCAGCGGAAGCACGTGGACCCGAACATCTGTCTGATGTGCCACGGGCAGTTCCCCTACCAGAACATGGGTGTCCCGGGGCCCTGGTTGGAATATGGACAGGCCTTTCAGAACAATTGCCTGCTGTGCCACGTAACCTTCCGTACCAACCGCCACAAGGTCAATTATCTGAAGGCGGAGGCGATCGAGACCCTGGCGAAGGAGAAGGAGGACGTCTGCTTCGGGTGCCACGGCGGCCGGCCCTGGTATCGCATCAGCTATCCCTACCCGCGCCATGCCTGGCCGACGATGGCCACGGTCGTGCCCGACTGGGCCAAGGGCCGACCGACGGAGTCGGAGCCCCGCTTCCTGGTCGGGGTGAACCAGACGGCCGAGCAGCCGAGCCCCCCGCCTCAGGCCCAACCCCAGACACCAAGCCGCGAGACGCCGACTCAAGTGAAACCCGCCGACCGGGGCGCCCAGCAAGAGGGTAACCAGTGATGAACGACCTCTCCGATACTTGCGGCCTAGACGACCTCGCCCTCCTGGAGGGACGGCTCAACCTGACCCGGCGCAGCTTCCTCAAATCCACCGCCGTCGGCGCCGCGGCGCTGGGCGCCGGTGGTCTACTCAAGCTCCCCGAGGCCAAGGCCTTCGCCTACGAGCCCTACCCGCGGGACGATGAGCTCAAAACGGTGGTCACGAGCTGCGCCCACAACTGCGGGTCCCGCCATATGCTGGTGGCCCACAAGAAGGGCGACGTGATCGTGCGTCTTTCCACCGACGATGGCCGCTACCAGCGTGACGGCTTCTTCGGCAAGGACACCGAGGAGGAGCCGCAGATCCGCGCCTGCCTGCGGGGGCGCTCCTACCGCCAGCGGCTCTATTCGCCCGAGCGCCTGCTCTATCCCATGGGGCGGGTCGGTAAGCGCGGGGAGGGCAAGTTCAAGCGCATCTCCTGGGAGGAGGCCCTGGAGCACGTCGCCAACAAGATGATCGAGATCAAGGAGAAGTACGGCAATACCGCCCTCCTCGATCAGAGCTATGCGGGCGCTTCTTACGGGGTGCTCCACAAGTCCGATCAGATCGAGGGGCTCCTCGGGCGTTTCCTGGGCATGTTCAGCTGCCGCACCAGCTCCTGGTCTGTCCCCTCCTATCAGGGGACCACGGCCAGCTCCCGCTGGACCTTCGGGACCATCGAGGACGGCAACGAGGACGACGCATTCGCCCATTCCAAGCTCATCATCATGTGGGGGTGGAATCCCGCCTATACCTTCCATGGCGGCAACACCTTCTATTACATGCGGCTTGCCAAGCAGCGGGGCTGCAAGTTCGTCTTGGTGGACCCCCAGTACACCGACTCGGCGGCCTGCTACGACGCCTGGTGGATCCCCATCAAGCCCAATACGGATGCCGCCATGATGGCGGGTATGGCCCATTACATCTTCACCAGCAACCTGCAGGATCAAGAGTTCATCAACCGCTTCTGTCAGGGCATGGATGCCGGGACCATGCCGGTGTGGGCCTCCGGGAGCGCGAACGGCCAGGAGAATTTCCGGGACTATATCCTCGGGGCCTACGACGGCGTGCCGAAGACCCCCGAGTGGGCCTCCAAGATCTGCGGCGTCTCGGCGGAGGACATCCGCAAGCTCGCTCACATGTACGCCACCACCAAGCCTGCGGCGCTCAAGGCCTCTTGGGCTCCCGGCCGCAATGCCTACGGCGAGCAATACAACCGGATGGGGGCGGCACTGCAGGCCATGACCGGCAATATCGGCGTGCTCGGCGGCTCCGCGGAGGGCGTGGGCAAGGCCTGGCACGCGGAGGCCGTGGCCTACCCCTACGACGAATACGCCAACATCTGGTTCGCTGCCATCAAGTCCGATCGCTGGGCCCACTGTGTTTTGAACTACCCGAACGTCAGCCGCGAGGAGATCGGGCTCTGGCCCCGGGAGGACGAGCGCGACGGGGTCATCCCCAACATCAAGGGGATCTTCTGGCAGGGCTCGGACTGGTTTAACCAGCTCACCAACATCAACAAAGAGATCCAGGCGATCAACAAGCTGGAGCTGGTGGTGTGCATGGACTCCACCATCACCCCCTCCGGTCTCTATGCGGACGTGCTCCTGCCGGTGGCCACCCACTTCGAGCGCCACGACGTGGCCCTGCCCTGGTACAAAGGCCATTACTACATCCATCGGCCCAAGGTCATCGAGCCCATGGGGGAGTCGAAGACGGACTTTCAGATCTTCACCGAGCTTGCCTATCGCATTGGTTGGAAGACCGGCATGGGCGAGCGCTTCGGCAAGACCTATAACCCCAAGGCGGACCGGAGCTATTTCTTCAACCCGGACCCGGTGGACGAGGCCTATCTGCGGGAGTGGTGGGAGGGCAAGGTCATGCCCCACCAGCACGTGGACATGCCTTGGGACGAGTTCAAGCAGCGGGGCGTCTACAAGTTCAAGCTGGATCAGCCCCACGTTGCCTTCCGGGACCAGATCGAGAACGGCGTGGCCTTTCCCACGCCCTCGGGCAAGATCGAAATCCTGTCCTCCCAGTTGGCCCAGATCACCGACTGGACCCGGACCATGTATGGCTACCACATCCCCGCGATCCCCAAATGGATCGAGCCCTGGGAGTCCCTGAACAGCCCCAAGACGGCCCAGTATCCATTCCATCTCATCTCGCCCCACCCGCGCTGGCGGACCCACTCTATTTTCAACAACTGTTCCTGGCTGCGGGAGACCTACGAGCAGGAGGTCACCATCAATGCCTCCGACGCCGCGAAGCTCGGCATCAAGACCGGCGATACGGCGGAGTTGTGGAACGAACGGGGCAGGGTGGTGGTGCCTGTCTATGTCACCGAACGCTGCATGCCGGGTGTACTGGTACTGCATGAAGGGGCATGGATGGAGCTCGATGAAAACGGGGTGGATCGGGCGGGGAACCCGGACATGCTCACACTCGACGAACCGAGTCCTGCCGGGGCCTTTGCCTATAACACCGTGCTGTGCAACATGAAAAAGAGCAGCTTGGAGCACCGACCCGGTTGGGACAAGCTTGCCACCTCCCGGTCCCACGTCTTTCGGCGTGAGCTCTAACGGTTTCGGAGGATCCATCCATGGCTGACCAGAAAGACCAGGGGAAGATCAAGGAGGCCATCAAGCGCCGCAAGCGGGAGGCTTACACACCGGTGGTGCCGGAGATGCAGCTCGGCTTCGTCCACAACAACGTGGACTGCATCGGCTGCCGGGCCTGCGAGATCGCCTGCAAGGACAAGAACGGGTTGCCCCCGGGGCCACGCTTTCGGCGGGTCCAATACATCGAGGGTGGGACCTATCCGGCGGTCTATGCCTATAAGGTCAATACCTCCTGTAACCATTGCGCCGAGCCGGCCTGCCTGCCCGCCTGCCCCACCGGGGCTATTTGGAAGCGCAAGGACAACGGCATCGTCGACATTGACTCGACGCTCTGCATCGGCTGCCGCCGCTGCGAGGCGACCTGTCCCTACGGTGCGCCCCAGTTCATCCCCGAGCAGAATATCGTCTCCAAGTGCAATCTGTGCGTGGACGAGATCGAGGCGGGCCGCAAGCCCTATTGCGTCATGGCCTGCATGATGCGCGTCCTGGACATAGGCCCTATCGATCTCCTGCGGGAGAACCGGTACGCCACCAAGGCAATCGGGCCCCATGAGGAGCCGGTTCGGGCGGTCAAGAACTTTGCCAACCCGGAGCTGACCAACCCATCCATCGTTTTTGTCGCCCACAGCAAGGGCAAGGTGGAGAAATGAGTGCCGTGCTCGCGGATGTCTCGACGTACGGGGTCCAGTCCCCGCGCCTGACCCGTTTGCGCGCGGCGGCCGCGGAGGATCTGCGCATCCTCGCCCTGCTCCATGACCGGGAGTTGGACCGGGAGCTGATCCACGCGCTCTGGCGGGACTGCTACGAGGATTTCCTTGGCCTCCGGCTCCAAGGGGAGCGGGCGTCACACGCCCTGGGCATGCTGCGGGAGGGGCTGACTGAGATTCCGACCGAGCTAGGCCAGGCGACGCTCGACCGGCTGGCCGCCGACTACGCGGACATCTATCTCACCTATGGTCTGCGCGCCTCTCCCTGCGAGTCGGTCTGGCTGGACGATGACAACTTGACGCTACAGGAGCCAATGTTTCGGGTGCGCGCCTGGTATCGGCGCTACGGCCTCGCGGTGACGGATTGGCGTAAGCGCAGCGACGATCACCTGGTCTATCAGCTCAGGTTTCTGGCCCAGATGCTCGACGGGGAAGAAGGGCCCGCGGCCCTCGAGGAGGTGGCCCGTTTCATGGATGAGCATCTCCTGCGCTGGATCGACGGGTTCGCCGAGCGGGTGGCGGCGCGCTGCGCGACCCGGCTCTATGCCGGTCTGGCAGTCCTGACAGCCGCCTATCTGGATGAGCTGCGGGACCTGTTGGCGGAGCTTACCGGCGAGGCGCGCCCCACCGCGGAGGAGGTCGAGGCGCGGTTCGCCC
>JBGSUY010000566.1:0-2714 GCA_041753195.1 Chromatiaceae bacterium | reverse complement strand
GCAGCGTGAGCGCCGACTCCGCGCGCGCGATCCGCGCCGCGAGGCCCTCGAGCGCGGGGCTCTGGACGAATCCCTCGATGACGCGTGACCCCAACCCCTCCACCGAGGCGGCCAGGTGGTCGAGACGCTGGACCAGGCGCTCACCGCGCTCCCGGTCCGCGGCTGCAAGCCCGTCCAGGACCTCCACCCTGCGAGAGATGGCGGCATTGGACTCGGCATGATCGAGTTGGACCGAATGGAGGTCCGTCAGGCGGCTGCGCAGCTGGGTTAGGGCACTGCCGAGCCCTCGGAGCTCCGCGGCGAGCCGCTTGGTCGCCTTGAGCTTCTTGGTGTGACCCTTCTTCTTGGGTGCCCCACCAGACTCGGAGCTGGATGCCTTCGCCCTCTTACCGCCCTTCTTGTCCTTCTTCGGCTTGGCGTCCAACCCGCTCCCGGACCCCGGGTCCGGCAACGCCTTGGGCAAGGGCACACCCTCCACCAGCCGGATGTGCCGGGTCTCGGGGTTGGATCTGTCGGGACCTGGATGATCGAGCACCGTGGTGGACTCCGGGCGGCGGCTGACCTTTACGCATTGTAGCCCTCGCCCTGCCCCCCGTCCTCGGAATCGCACGGGAGTCACCGGTCAGAACCAGTGCCGCATGCCGAGCGAGAATCCGGACCAGTCCGCGTCCGGGCGCTCGTCGTCGAGGGCAAGATAGAGGGCATAGACCTGGGAGCGGCGGCTGAAATCGTGGTCCAACCCCAGGGCCCAGGTGGACTTGTCGCCCCCCTCGGCGAAGATCCCCATCGCCTCCCCGAAGGTACCGGTCACCACCCCCGAGGCGCATCCGAAGCGGAACCCGAGGTCCTCCGGATCCACGCAATCCCCCGTGAGGGCCTGCCCGAACATGGCCTTGAGCCGGGTCGCGCCGAAGCGGTAGGCACCCTGCACCTGCCACAGCTCCGCGCCGCCGTTGTCGGGCTGACCGAGGGTCTTGCTGCGGGATTCGTAGATGGCGGTCAGGTCGAGTCCGTGCCAGTCGAGCAGGCCGAGGCCGAAACGCCAGAGGCTCTCTTCGCTCGCCAGGACACCGTGGGACAGGTCATAGAGGCCGTCCTGCCAGCGCCACAGGGGCCGGGAGAGCTGCTGATAGCCCAGGGACGCCTGGAAGGGACCCACGAGATAGACGGCCGCCGCGGACCAGCCGTCGGCGATCGCGTCGGCCCGGGCATCCCGTACCCCCAGGGGAGTCGCGCCACCACTCGGGACCAGGGCCGCGCTTAGCTGGATACCCCAGAGGGACGGCGAGATGTAGAGCAGGGTGTTGTCGGTCCGCAGGTCCAGAAAGCCCGGTGTGTGGCTGTCGTCCGCCAGGGTGTCGGCGAACAGGTCCAGCCGCTCGGTAGACATCTTCACCGGGGTGTCGTGCCGGCCCATGAGGAAGCGGCCCCAGTCCCCCGCGAGGCCCACATAGGTGTTGCTCATCAGGATCCGGTCGGGATCGCCGTCGACGATGTTGTCATTGGCGTTCGCCGTCGCGATCTCGAGCTCGATCTGGTAAACGGCCTTGAGACCGCCGCCCAGGTCCTCGCTCCCCCGGACCCCCAGCTTCGAGGCCCGGTCGGTCGCGTTGAGGCCCCAGCCTCGGAAGGGCAGGCCACGGGTGAGTTTGTCATCCAGGGCCTCCAGGATCCCCGCCTGGACCTCCGGGGCCAGGGAGTCGAAGGGTATGGTGCCGAACATCACGTCCCCGATGGCCGTGTTGATCCCCTCGGGCCCCGCCAGGCCCACATAGCCGGAGTCGGCCAGGACCTGATTGGCGGCATCGACGAACCCCTGGAAGTCGAAGCTGGGCCCGCCGGGGGCCGGCCGATACCAGACGGCATCAGCATCCGCGTCGACATAGTCGAGGGACACATGGACCTTGCCGTAGAACTCGGCCTCCGCCCGCACCAGCAGGGGCAGAGAGATGACGGCCAGAAGGAAAGTAAAGCTGGGGTTCCGATACGACATGGAATCATCCTGTGCTTTGGGGTCAGGGCGATGCCGGCGCGGTCCGCGCTCGTCCGATCCGCGCCATGCCGGCAGGACGGACACGCCGGATTCCCGACGGAGCGGAGGGCCAGGCTAGCCCCCGCGTCAGGAGCGTCCGGAGCCAGCGGTCAAAGCTCGATGCCCTTCTGGGCCATGATCCCGGCGTCGAAGGCATGCTTGACGGGGCGCATCTCGGTCACCGTATCGGCGATCTCGATCAGCTCCCGCGGCGCGCCCCGTCCGGTGACGACGACGTGCTGGAGCGGTGGGCGGGCCTGAAGGGCCGCGAGCACCGCATCCAGGGGCACCAGGCCAAGCTTGAGGGCGATGTTGAGCTCGTCCAGGACCACCAACTGGACTTCCGGGTCCGCCAGGAAGCCGGCCGCAAGCCGCCAGGCGGCAAGGGCTGCCCGTCGATCCAGGTCCGGGTCCTGGGTCTCCCAGGTGAAGCCCTCCCCCATCACGTGGTACTCGATCCCCGGCTGGCGGCGGAAGAAGGCCTCCTCTCCGGTGGCGAAGGTCCCCTTGATGAACTGCACCACCGCCACCCGCATCCCGTGGCCCAGGGCCCGGGCCACCATCCCGAAGGCGGACGAGCTCTTGCCCTTGCCGTTGCCCGTGTGGACCACCAGCACCCCGCGGTCGATCCGGGCCTGGGCCACCCGGGCGTCGACGATCGCCTTCTGGCGCTCCATGCGCC
>JBGSUY010000565.1:0-2658 GCA_041753195.1 Chromatiaceae bacterium | reverse complement strand
TCGCTCATCAGACCACCCATACCATCCAGTGCGTGGTGGCGATCGTCTCACCCGGAGCACTTCCGCTCAATATGTTGGCGCATATTTGTTACCTGTCAGTCTAGGAAGACTGAGTAACTTGTTAGTGAACCGTTCCTAATCATCGAGCCCCGGTCTCTAAGCAATAGTCATAAGCGCCGGGTGCATGTCTTTCGTTTGCTGCGGAACGGCATGAGGTAATGAGTGAGGATCGGCAATGAAGACGAAAGACGTGCGTACACTCCCGCCGGAGCTCCGGGAGCTCGCAAAGCTGGCGCTTTCGTTCAGGAACAAATATCGCAAAGATTCGGACATTGCGGTTGTCCGGATGGTCTTGGCTTTGTACGACGGTTCCAAGCCAAAGGTCCAGGTTCGGGTTGTGAACTGGGCGTTAAAGGTCTTGCGGCACGATGTTGTGAGTCCGCTCGCCCGCCCGCTTCTCGTAAGCTTCGTGATGAGTGACAAAGTGACTCTCTCGAAAAGGCAGCTTGAGCGGTACGAAAAGGCGCAGGCCGAGGCCACGATGCCGAAGGTAAAGGGCAAGAAGACGGATGCAAGTCTCGTATAACAATGCGTTCGAGCTGGGTATCACTCCGCCTTAGCTCATTGGGGCCATGAGCATCCTCGCGGTCGGTTCGGTTTTCATGGGCGCCGGGCTGGGCGCCCTCCTGCGCTGGGGCCTGGGTACCAGGCTCAACCCGCTGTTTCCTCCCGTGCCCCTGGGCACCCTGGCCGCGAACCTGTTGGGCGGCTTGCTGATCGGCTTTGCGGTGACCTGGTTCAGCCGCAATCCGGGGGTGCCCCCTGAGGTCAGGCTCTTTCTCATCACCGGCTTCCTGGGCGGTTTGACAACCTTCTCCACCTTCTCGGCGGAGGTAGTCACAACCCTGGCGCGGGGTGAGTACGGCTGGGGTCTCGCCATAGCCGGCTCGCACCTGGCCGGCTCCTTAGCCCTGACCGCCGTGGGCCTGGCGCTGGCCCACCTCATCATGGCGCGAGCCTGAAGGTCCCTATGATCCATCCTGCCGAGAAGTCCCCAAAGTCCGGACGAGCATCAGGTGAGTCCCCATGAACGGCTGCTTCCTCAAGTTCTACATGGCGGAGAATCGCCGCCACCACAGTCGCCTGGCCTACGAGTGGTTGTTGGAGGAGGCCAAGCGCTTCGGTCTGCACGGGGGCTCTGCCTTTCGCGCCCTTGCGGGCTACGGGCGCAAGGGGCGGCTACACGAGGAGCACTTCTTCGAGTTGGCCGGCGACCTCCCGGTGGAGGTGGGGTTCGTCGTCACCCGAGACGAGTCGGACCGTTTCCTCGCCCATATCGCTGCCCAGGGCCTCAACCTCTTCTATCTGCGGGTACCGGTGGATTACGGGTTCACGGATGGCAGCGGAGTGTCAGGAAGTTCAGGGGCCGGGTGACGGATATGGGAGCCAGCGGGGCGCACCTCGGTTGATCGACGTCAACGGTCCCTCGCTTCGCCTCGGGCATACTCCCACCCAATCTGCCCTCTAACGCGCCAATCTCAGATCATGCCGATGCCCACCATGCCCACGATCGCCTCGCCGCTTGCCTTTCTGACCCTACCGCTGCGTCTGATGCCGATCGGAATGCACAGCCAAACCCTGGCTGCGGTCCTCAATCGGGTGCTGGGGGAGTCCCTCGCTTCGGGGGAGCTGGACTTTCTCGAGGGGCGCTGCGTCGCCATCGAGATCGAGGACATCGGGGTGCGCTATCGGCTTGGGCTGGCGGACGGGCGAATCCGGGGCTACGGGGCCGCGGTGCAGCCCCAGGCTGCCATCGCCGGAGGTCTCAACGAGCTCCTGCTGCTTGCTGCCCGGCGGGAGGACGCCGACACCCTGTTCTTCGCCCGCCGGCTGCGCATGAGCGGCAATACGGAACTCGGGCTGCACCTCAAGAACTTTCTGGATGCCTTTGATCCACCCAGGACTTGGCAGCCCCTGTTCCAGGGGCTTGGCCGCCTGGCGGACCTTTCTGCCCGCGTCCCCTGAGAGGTTGTGAAAAAATCGTTGCGAGCAGCCCCGAGCGCAAGGAGCCGCGCAGTGAGCGACGAGACATATCAGGTAGATAGGCGAGGAGCGAACGAGCACGCGACGCCGCGATCGGGGCGCGCAGTAGATTTTTCACAACCTCTGAGGGCAAAGCGGCTCACCCACTCCTCGGGCGTCCCGCCCCTCAACCACGCTGGGCCGGGGCCGGTGAGCCCGCGATCCCTGCTGCCCCCGTCCAGTAGCCGTCGCAGAAGCCCGCCGGGGCATCGTGCGCGAGCCGCTCCCGCCCCTGAGCGGGTTCCAGGTCTCCGTCGAGGCAGGCACGGAAGGTCTCGATCACACGCGCTGTGCCTCGGGACTGGGGGCTGATGCGGAGCAGGTCGATCCCGTCGTCCACCAGCTCGGCGAGGAACGGCAGCAGGTTATGGGTGGCGGCGGACTGGGTCTGGATGCCGTTGATCGCGAGGAAGGGCTGGCCCTCCTGGGTGGCGAGCGCGATGCCGTCCGGGTAATCGATGCAGCGGAAGCCGCAATCGTCTTTCGCCAGGTCCAGGTGGCGTGCCGTGAAGCAGCGGGCGGAGTAGGCCAGCGGCAGGCGCCCGTGGGCAAAGACCTCGCACTCGATGCCGGGGC
>JBGSUY010000564.1:0-2139 GCA_041753195.1 Chromatiaceae bacterium | reverse complement strand
GCCGCCCTGCGCGTCGCCCTCACGGACGTGGTGACCAACGGCACGGCGAAGCGGGTGGCCGCAGTCTATCGGGATGCCGAGGGCCAGCTCCTTGCCATCGGCGGCAAGACCGGGACCGGGGATGAGCTCGCCGAGCGCTACGGGCCGGGCACGGCGGCAGGGAAGGCCAAGGAGGTGAGCCGCAGCGCGGCCTTCGCCTTCTTCCTGGGTGACCGGTTCTTCGGGGTCATCACCGCCCAGGTGCCCGGGGCCAACGCGGCCGGGTACCGCTTCACCAGCGCCCTGCCGGTCCAGGTGCTCAAGGTGCTGGAGCCGGCCCTGGCCCCGCTGGTGGCGGCCCCGCCCGCGCTTCCAGTCCCTGCCCCCGGGCTGCGTCTGGCTGCTGCTGGTGCCGATGCAAAGGCACCGGTCCCGGTCCACGCGGACGGTCCTTGAGTTGCTCGGCAGTACACCCCCTTGCGGCTGATCTGTCCTCTGCGCATCGGTTCGCAATGCCGTGCGGGCGGCGCAAAAATCGCGCTCCAGAAACCAGGGCCTGGGTTGATGGTGCGCTCTCCCATGGCTCAATAGAAGGATTCATGCTGCACGCGCTCCGGCGCGATGCCGAGCCGGTTGGCGTTGGCGCGCACGGCCTCGATCAGCGCGGCGGGACCGCAGACATAGAACACCGTATCGCCGGCAGCACGCCGCAGCAATTCGGCGACATCGAGGCGACGGTGGCCCGGCACGCGGCTGAAATAGGTGAAATAGCCGCTCGTCAATTCGCCCGCGAGCTGGTCACGGTAGGCCATATCGACGGGGGTCCGTCCCGTGTAATGGAGCTCGAACGGCACCTTGTGCCGCTTGAGTGTCTGTGCCATGGCCTTGATCGGGGTGATGCCGATGCCCCCGGCGATCAGCACCGCGGGGCGCGCATCGGCGTGCAGGGGAAAGTGGTTGATCGGGGGCGCGACGCGCAGCCCAGTACCGATCTGCCAGGCCGCGTGGATGGCCCGCGAGGCGCCACGTCCGTCGTCCTCGCGCAGGACGGCGATCTCGTATCGATCCGGGCTTGCGGGGTCCGTCACCAGTGAATACTGCCGCGTGACCACGGATCCGTCGGCAAGACGCACCGGCACCTCAAGGTGCGAACCGGGCTCCCCAGGCGGTAGCTCGCCCCAGTCGTCGGCCCGCAGCTCATAGGCGCGGATGCGCGGGGTCAACTGGCGGACGCCGGTGATCGTGAGCGCGAGCTCACCCGTGCCGATTGGTGCCTCGGGTCCCGCGTTCCGCGGCAGGGCCTGCTCCGCCAGGGCCGCGGTCGCCTCCTGGATCCGTTGCGCGACCTCGTCCTCCGTATAGCGGGGGGTGATGTACTTGGGGCAGTTCCAGTCGAAGCCCTCGATACGGATGAGGATGCCGCGCTCGACGCGCGCCCGGTAATGGGGGTTGTCGAGACGCGCCAGCAGCTCGGGGGCGCTGTCCTCGTCGATGGCCCGCGCCCGGCCGAGGATCTTGAGCCTCGCCTGGTGCGGATAGTCCATCAGGAACAGGCAGACGCGGTCGTCCCCGGCCAGGTTGCCCGCCGAGATGTATTGACGGTTGCCGGTGAAGTCGGCGTAACCGATGGTGCGCGGGTCGAGCACCTTGAGGAAGCCAACCGGGCCGCCGCGATGCTGGACATAGGGCCAGCCGGTCTCGCCCACGGTGCCCTGATAGAAGCTGTCGCGCGCCTCGATGAAGGCAATCTCCTGGGGACCGAGCAGGGGCTCCGCCACCGGCCCCTGCTCCTGGCGGCCATAGGCCGCGCGGCTTCCCATGCGCGTCTGCAGGGCCTTGACGTTCTCGGTGAAGGCGATATGGGCGAAGGCATTGGCCATGGAGGTCTCCTTTGCTTTGGCGGAAGGGGTTTCCCCCTTCCGCGACCTTCTCGATCAATGGCCTCGGTCTCAGGCGGCGCGCTTGAGCTCGACCCGCGGGAAGTCAATGTCGACGCGGCTGGCCCTTCCAAGGATGTTCGTCAGGATGTTCATGCCGACGTGGGTGATGATCTCGACGATCTCTGCATCGCCGTAGCCGGCGCCGCGCACCTCGGCCAGCTCGGCGCTGGTGACGTCGCCGGTGTGCTCCACCAGGGCCCGGGCGAGCTTGACCGCGGCG
>JBGSUY010000563.1:0-6767 GCA_041753195.1 Chromatiaceae bacterium | reverse complement strand
CGCACGGGCCAGAGGACAGACGCGCGTGTCCATGAGGTCCCCGACCCGCAGCCGGGTGGGGTCGAGCCGCCCCCCGGCCCCCATGCTGCTCAGGACGGGAACCCCCTGCGCGACGGCCGTCGCGATGAGCTCCACCTTGCTCGAGAGGCTGTCGATGGCGTCTACCACCTGATCGAAGCCTTGTCCCAGGAGCGGCGCCATATCGTCCGGCGCCAGGAAGCGCTGTATCAGGGTCAAGCGGCAGTTGGGATTAATGTCCCGGATGCGCCCGGCCATGACCTCGGCCTTGGGGAGGCCCAGGGTGGACTCCAGGGCCACGAGCTGGCGGTTGAGGTTGGAGCCCGCCACCCGATCATGGTCCGCCAGGGTCAGGTCACCCACCCCCGCCCTAGCCAGGGCCTCGGCGGCAAAGGACCCTACCCCGCCCAGACCCGCCACCAGGACCCGGGCGGACTGAAGACGGTCGATCCCCGCGTCCCCAACCAGGATACGGGTCCGCTGGAGGAGCGGGGGCAACGCCTCAAATTGCGCGGCATCGGGACGACCTGGTGGCATCGTGCGGGGGTGCGGGTTGCCTAGAATCAGAAGGACGCTGCCATTGCCGATTCGCGCCGCCCACAACCCTGCGAAACCCCGTCAATCCTGTTCATCTCTGAATTAGGGCACCTGAAGCGGCGGGGCCTTCGATCTCACCGCACCCCCCGCAGCCGCGGGTCGAAGGCGTCCCGTACTACATCGGCGAACAGGTTGGCCGTCAGCACCAGGGCGAACATGAAGAGGAAGGCCGCCGCCAGGGACCACCACACCACCGGCTCCCGGGCCATCTCCAGCCGGGAGCTGTTGATCATGTTGCCCCAGCTATTCATGGTGGGGTCCACCCCGATGTTGACATAGGAGAGCACCGCCTCCGCCAACACCAAGCCGCTGAAGTCCAGCACCAGGGTGATCATGACGATGTGCAGCACATTGGGCAGGATATGACGGGCGATGATGGCGAAGTGCCCCACCCCCAGGGCGCAGGCGGCCTGCACATAGTCCGCTTCCCGTAGCTTCAGGGCATCACCCCGCAACAGCCGGCAGAGCCCGGTCCAGCTCGTGACCCCGAGGATCAGGCACAGGAACAGGAGCCGCAGGTCCGCCCGCTCCACCAGGCTCTCGAAGCGGTCCGCGTTGTTGCTCATGTAGACCTGGAGCATCAGGATGGCGGCGGCGATCAGGAGCACCCCGGGGATGGAGTTCAGTGTGGTGTAGAGATACTGGATGACATCGTCCACCCAACCCCGGAAATACCCCGCCATGATCCCGAGCAGGACGGCGGCGGGCAGCATCACCAGGGTGGTCAGGGTCCCGATGATGAGACCGGTGCGAATGGACTTCAGCGCCTGGTAGAAGACGTCCTCGCCCACCTTGTCCGTCCCCAGGATGTGATACTTGAGGGCCAGATTGCCCGCCACGAAGGCCAGGACCAGCATCGCCAGCAGGGTGAAGAGGGCGGCGCGCCACGGGACCCGGGTCTGCCCCTGTCGGACCCGCGAGACCATCTCGGTCAGGGACCTGCCCCTACGCCGGGCGAGGAGCCCGATCAGCCCGAGTCCCAGCAGACCCCAGGCGATAAGGCCCTGGGCGGCGCCCCGAAGGCCGGTGACCAGGATGTCTCGACCCCTTTGGTCCGGGTCCTCCAGGTGGCTCCCGCCGTGCACCAGGCGCGGGAAGTCGCGAACGACGGACCCATCCGGCTGGGCGATGGCCTCCTTCACGAAGAGCCGGGTCCCGAAGGGGGCGGAATAGGTCTTCTCCTGGGCCTCCCGCAGGGGGCGAAGCACGATGTCCAAAAGGCTCAGGACCTCGGGGGCGAACTGGGTCTGAGCACCGGGCTGTTGGGCCGGAAGCCGGAGCCGAAAGTGCACCGTGTCCAGGATGCCGGTCAGGACATAGAAGCTCAGGATCACCAGGCTCGCCATCCCGACCCGGGAGCGGACCACCCCCCGCCAGGGGGCGCGCAGGTGCTCGTGGCGGCGGGCATAGAGTGCGAAAGCGACCGCGAGCGCGATCAGCAGGAAGACCAGGGCGTCGGTCCACAGGATGACCGGCATCAGGGGCATGGGCCAATCCCCCTCATTCGTTGGCGCTCATTCGTTGGCGGTCATTCAGTGCCGCTCATTGCAGCCGCACCCGGGGGTCCACCAGGGTGTAGGAGATGTCGGTCAGGAGCAGACCGAGGATATAGAGCACGGCCCCCAGGAAGACCATGGCCCGCACGATCGCAAAGTCCTGGCTGTTGATCGCGTCGATGGTGTAGCTCCCCAGCCCCGGGATGCCGAAGAAGGACTCGGTGATCAGACTGCCCATGAACAGCAGGGGCAGGACCACGACTACCCCGGTCAGGATAGGGATCAGGGCATTGCCCAGCACATGCCGAAACAGGACCCGCCGCTCCGTGAGCCCCTTGGCCCGGGCGGTACGCACATAGTCCTTCGACACCTCCTCGAGGAACAGGGTGCGATACCAGCGGGTACCGGCCCCGATCCCGCCGATCACCCCGACGATCACCGGCAGGACCAGGAACTTCCAGGCATTGAGCCCGATGTCATAGCCGGAGATGGGCACCAGGTGGAAGAGCTTGCTGAGCAGAAACTGTCCGCCGATGATGTAGAAGAGCCCGGAGATCGACATCATGGCGACCAGGACCACGACGCTCCCGAGATCCAGGTAGGTGGCCCGGAACAGGACGATGAAGAGCGCCAGGCTGATGTTCACCGCGAGCCCCACCAGCAGCACCGGCACCGCGATGGCGAGGCTCGGCCACATACGCTGGGTGATGTCGTAGCCGATTGCCCGGCCGTCGTCCGAGGGGCCGAAGTCGAAGACGAAGAGCCGGACCGAGCGCTCGAAGAAGATGGTGTCGGTGAATCGCGCAAGCCCCGCGGCCGACGCATTGAAGAGCAGCGGCTTGTCGTAGCCGTGCTCCTGCTTCCAGTTGGCGATGGCCTCCTCAGTCACCCGCTTCTCGCCCAGATGCATGCGCGCCATCTCGTCCGGTGAGCTCAGCACGAAGAACAGGACGAAGGTGAGCAGATTCACCCCGATCAGGATGGGAATGGCATAGAGCAGGCGGCGGATGATGTAGGCGGTCACAGGGCCGTGCTCCGCTCACGCCGGCGCACCAGCCACAGGGCGGGCAGCACCAGGGCCAGGCCCAGGGCCAGCAGGGTCCAGAGGGGCCAGAGGACAGGAGGGTTCCATTCCGCCCTCAAACGCTCCCGCAGCGCCGGCTCCAGGCGCCGGTACTTCAGGGTGTTGTTGGCCATGGTGTTGGGCACCGCGTTGTGCACCCATTGATGGTGGAGGCTGAAGGACTTGGGGTTGAAGCCCCAGACCCAGGGGGCGTCGCGGCGGGCGATCTCCACGGCCGCATCGATGACTGCCTGGCGCTCGGGGCCGTCGTCCATGTACTTCATGAGGCCGAACAGACGGTCGAGCTCCGGGTTGGCGTAATTGGAGGCGTTCTCCCCCTGGTGCTCCACCTTCCCATTGGGGCCATGGAGCAGGAAGAGAAAGTTCTCCGGATCCGGATAGTCCGCGTTCCAACCCCACATGAAGACCTGGCCGGTGCCGTTGCGCATCTTCTCCTGGAAGCGGTTGTAGTCGGTGGAGCGGATCACCAGCTCGATCCCCAGCTTGGCGAACTGCTTGCGCATCCAGTTGAGGCGCGACTTGTCGTCCGGACCCGTGGCCACCGCCTCGAAGTTGATGGTCAGGGACAGGCCGGTCTCCTGGTCCCGTCCCCCCGGATAACCCGCCTGATCCATGAGCCGGCCCGCCTCCTCGATACCGCGACGCACCGGCTGACCGCCCCGCCATTCGTAGACGTAGGGGTTGATCCCTGCCTCGCCCTCCCGGTAGCCGAAGATGCCGGGCGGGATGGGGCCCTGGGCCGGCAGCCCGCGCCCGTTTGCGAAGATGGAGATGAACTCCTCGTAGTCCATGGCGATGGAGATGGCCCGCCGCAGCAGGCGTGCCCGCTCCGAGTCCCCTCCGATGACCGGGTCCAGCATGTTGAAGCCCATGTAGAAGATGGAGGGCTCCACCGCGGTCAGCAGCGTGATGCCCCTGCTGCGCATCTCCTCGGTGAGGATGGGCTCCCCGTCGGCCCCGAGCCGCACCGCCTGATCGAAGGCGTCGGAGGCGATCCCCGAATTGTCGTAGTAGCCCTGAAGGAATTTATTCCAACGGGGGATGTCCTCCTTCTCCAGGCTGAAGACCGCGCCGTCCACCAGGGGCAGGGGCCGCCCCGCATCCGCCAGGCGCCCCGCATCTCGATCGCCGGGCATGCCCTCCGTGGGGTAGGTCTCACCCTGGAAGTGGGGATTGCGGGTAAGGACCATCCGCAGATTGGGGTTGTTCTCGCTCAGCATGTAGGGACCCGTACCCACCGGGTACCAGTCGAGCACGATGTTGCGCTTGGCCATCCCCGGCTGGGCGTAGAAGTGCTCCGCCTCCCAGGGCATAGGGGCGAAGAAGGGCATGGCGAGCCAGTAGGCGAATTGCGGATACTTGCCGTTCACCCGGATGCGCAGGGTCTGGCGGTCGAGGACCTCGACCCCCTCGATGGATGCATCGCGCAGGGCCTGGACACGTGCGACCCCGTCGTTGAGAGTCTGGTCCCCCAGCTCCTGGGCCAGCTCGGCGAAGCCTCGGATGTAGGTCTGCATGACCCCGGCGATGGGCGATTGCAGCCAGGGGGCGGCGAGCCGTTTGATCTGATACGCGAAGTCCTCCGCCGTCAGCTCCCGGGTACCGGTCTCGGCGAAGTCGCCGAGCCGATTGATCCCCGCGAGGTCGGCGGGGGTCAGGCGGTGATTACGGTAGTCGCCCGCCCCGTCCCGGGCAAAGGCGGGGTGGGGCTGGAAGCGGATGCCGGGCCTTATACGGAGCAGGTAGTCGCTGTAGGCGATCGCCTCCGTTGGGGCGTCATCCGGCAGTGGTTTCCCGTCCCCATCGAAATAGCGGGGCTCCGGCACCGCGGCGGCAGACAGGGGGACCAACCGATAGGGCCGCAGCAGGAGGTGGTACTGGAGCGGCGGCTCATAGATCTGGGCCAGGAAGGCAAACTCGTTGGAGCTGTAGGAGCGCGCGGGGTCCAGGTGCTTGGGCCGCTCCTCAAAGGAGCTGTAGAAGGTATCGCGGCGCGCGTCCCCCCTTGGATAGGGGTCATTCCATGGGGCCGGACCGCAGCCTGCCACGAGGGGGATCACCAGGAACAGGATGCGCCAGGGCCGGTGAATGACCGGCTTGCACCAGCGGCACCGGCCCCCGGCGGCGCCAGGCACCGGCAGGCGCCCTTTCACTCGATTGCGAGTTTCTGTAGTGTTGTGGCTCCGCATGGCCGGGCCATGATCGCACGGCGCCCTGCCCTCCCGAAAGCCGCGGCCTTGGGCGCGCCCAAGGCCTACACAACGGCGCCCACCCAACGACAAGAGACGAGCATCCATGGGATTTCTGAACGACAAGCGGGTCCTGATCACCGGGGTGGCGAGCAACCGCTCCATCGCCTGGGGCTGCGCCACCGCCATGCATCGGGAGGGGGCCCAGATTGCCCTCACCTATCAAAACGACAAGCTCAAGGGCCGGGTGGAGGAGATGGCCAGTCAGGTCGGCTCCACCCTCTGTCTGCCACTGGACGTGGGGAGCGACCAGCAGATCGTGGAGACCTTTGCTCGATTGGGTGAGCACTGGGATGGACTCGATGCCATCGTCCACTCCATTGCCTTCGCCCCCCGGGAGCAGTTGGAAGGGGACTATGTGGACTCGGTGACCCGGGAAGGCTTCGCCACCGCCCACGAGATCAGCTCCTACAGCTTCGCCGCCCTGGCCAAGGCGAGCCGGCCCCTGATGGCGGGCCGCAACGGGGCCCTGGTCACCATGACCTATCTGGGCGCAGTTCGGGCGGTGCCTCACTACAACGTCATGGGCGTGGCCAAGGCCAGCCTGGAGGCCAATGTGCGCTATCTGGCCGCCTCGCTCGGGCCCCAGGGGACCCGGGTCAACGCGGTCTCCGCGGGTCCCATCCGCACCTTGGCGGCGGCCGGCATCGCGGACTTTCGGGGGATGCTGAAGCAGGTGGAGGAGCGCACGCCGCTGCGGCGCAACGTCACCATCGAGGAGGTCGGCAACGCCGCCGCCTTTCTGTGCTCGGACCTGGCGAGCGGCGTCACCGGCGACGTCCTTTACGTGGACACCGGGTACCACATACTAGGGCTCGGTTAGCCCCCGCGGACCCGCGCACCGGGCGCTGCCTCGGCGCGGAGGGTAGGATGGACTTTTTTGCTCTTCCGGTGCGGCTCAGGGGCTGCCCGGTTCAGCATCATGGTGATTGGCCGGGGCGCAATGCGCCCTTCTGCCCGCTGAACGGCTGAGACCCCCGATCCGTCCGAGTGCCCGATGAGAGGGCCCCGACGGGGACCGTTATCCCTCGCCGGTATCGGCGAGGGATTTGCGCTCGATCTTGGCGCGCCGCTCCATGTCCTCCAGGACCGCCTCATAGGCCTGACGCCCCATGAGCTGACTCAGCATGGAGCGCTCCGGGTCCGCCCCGCCCCCCTCGGTCTTGGTGGCCTCCCCCGGCTCCACCCGGGTGACACGCACGATAGCCGCGTCCCCATCCTCGAAGACCGCGGTGCCGACGCTCGCCTGCCCCTCGGCCGGGACGGGCAGGGTGAAGGCGACGGTGCGCACGGGGGCCGGAAGATTGGGGTCGTTGCGCCCCA
>JBGSUY010000562.1:0-3854 GCA_041753195.1 Chromatiaceae bacterium | reverse complement strand
ATGCTGCTTGGGGCGCTCGGGGCTGGCGCGGTGCTCTGGGGGTCCTGGCGCGCACTGCGGGCCGAGCGCCTCAAGCTGGTGGCCGCCTATTCCACGGTGGCGCAGATGGGCTACCTGTTCCTCTTCTTTCCCCTGCTGGCGGTGGTCACCGACCCGACGGCCCGCGCCGACTTGATCGCCGCCGCCGTGCTGCTGGCACTGAGCCATGGCTTCGCAAAGGCAGGGCTCTTCCTAAGCGCCGGGCTCCTGCAAAAGGCGGCGGGGCACGACCGGATCGCGGACCTGAGTCCGGCGACCCAGGCCCTCCCACTCGTGTCCCTGGGCGTGGCCCTGGCGGGGGTAGCGCTCATCGGCTTGCCGCCGAGCGGCACCTTCAACGCCAAGTGGATCCTCCTATCCCAGGCCATCGGCTCGGGCCAGTGGTGGTGGGCACCCGTCATCCTGCTCGGGACCCTGTTGGCGGCGGCCTACATCTTCCGCGTCTTGGCCGGGGCCTTCGACCCGGGTCGCCGGCACGGTGAGGCCCAGACCGCGACGCTGCGGGCCCAGGCTGGACTGGCCGAGATGGGCACCGCCATCCAGATGCCTGCCCTCGCCCTGGGGCTCATCGCTATGGTGGTGCTGGGGCTTGGATCGGCACCCCTCTGGGGGCTGTTGACGGGTGCGGCGACCGGCGGAGGTACCGGCCCGTGAGCCCGGATAGTCTGCTGCCCGGCGCCATCGTCTTGAGCTCCCTCGTACCAGGGCTTCTCATCTTCTTTCTGAAAGAAGGCAGCCACCGCCTGCGCACCTCCCTCAACCTGATCGGGGCCACGGTGAAGCTGGCCCTCGTGGTCTGGCTGATCTGGGGGGTCTACTCGAATCACGTCTACGAGACCCGCCTCACCCTGGCCCCGGGCCTGGAGCTGGTCCTGAGCGCCGATGCCCTCTCGGTCCTCTTCGTCACACTCTCCACGGTCCTGTGGCTGGTGACCACGATCTATGCCATCGGATACCTGGAGCACTCCCCGCACCGCAGCCGATTCTTCGGCTTCTTCAGCCTGTGCGTCTCCGCCACCGTAGGCATCGCGCTTGCGGGAAACCTGCTGACCTTCGTGATCTTCTACGAGGTCCTAACGCTGGCCACCTATCCCCTGGTGGCCCATCGGGGCACCCCGGATGCCATCGCGGGGGCACGGGTCTATCTCGCCTACACGGTGGGCGGCGGGGCCCTGCTGTTCGCGGGTGCCGCCTGGCTCTATGCCTTGGTGGGGCCCGTCACCTTCACCACCGGCGGCATGCTCGGGCCCCTCCAGGACCAGTACCACGGCCAACTGGTGGTCATCTTTTTCCTGCTCCTGGCAGGGCTCGGGGTCAAGGCCGCCCTTGTCCCGCTCCACGGTTGGCTGCCCCAGGCCATGGTGGCGCCGGCCCCGGTAAGCGCCCTCCTCCACGCGGTGGCGGTGGTGAAGGCCGGGGCTTTCGGTATCGTCCGCATCGTCTATGACGTCTACGGGGTGAGCTACGCCGAGTCCGCGGGGCTCCTCGCCGTGCTCGCCATTCTGGCCTCCGTCACCATCATCTACGGGTCGGTCAAGGCCCTGACCCAGGACGGTCTCAAGAAGCGGCTGGCCTATTCAACGGTGAGCCAGGTGTCCTACATCGCCCTGGGGGCCTCCATCTTCGGCCCGGTGGCCACCATTGGCGGTGTGGTCCACCTGGTCCACCAGGGCCTGATGAAGATCACCCTCTTCTTCTGCGCGGGCAATTACGCGGAGACCCTGGGCGTCCACCGGGTGAGCGAGATGAACGGCGTCGGCCGGCGCATGCCCTGGACCACCCTCGCCTTCACCGTAGGGGCCCTGGGGATGATCGGTGTACCACCGGTGGCCGGATTCGTCAGCAAGTGGTACCTGGGCCTAGGGGCAGTGGAGGCCGGGAGTGACTGGGTCCTGCTGATCCTGGTCACCAGCAGCCTGCTCAATGCCGCCTATTTCTTCCCGATCCTGTTTCGGGCCTGGTTCAGGGATCCCCCGGAACGCTGGCCCGAGGAGCACATCCCGCCAGGACACCTGGAGACCCTGGCGCCACTCCTCTGGCCCCCCGTGATCACCGCGGCCCTGGCCCTGGGGGCGGGGCTCTTCGCCGCCTCTCCGATCAGCCCCCTGGGTTGGGCGGAGCTCATTGCCCGGCGCGAGTACGGGCTATGACCTGGCTCCTGGCCGCCGCCTGGCTTCTGCCCCTCCTGCTCGCTGCGCTGGCCCACCGGGACCGCCTTTGGTGGACCCCCGCGGTCGCCGCGGTGCCGGCACTGACGGCTGCCCTCTCGCTGCCCATCGGGGTCCAGCTCGAGATCCCCTGGCTGCTACTGGGAAGCCGGCTGGGGCTCGACGAGACGGGTCGGCTCTTCCTCATCTTCACCTCCGTCCTGTGGCTCGCGGCGGGCGCCTACGCCGCCCAAAGCCTGAAAGATCAGCCCCATGGGGGGCGGTTCCGCGCCTACTTCCTGCTCGCCATGGCGGGCAACCTCTGGCTCATCGTGGCCCAGGACCTGGTCAGCTTCTACACCGGCTTTGCACTCATGGGGCTCGCCTCCTACGGGCTGGTGATTCACCATGGGGACAGGGAGGCCCTGCGGGCGGGCCGGGTCTACCTGGCCATGACCCTGGTGGGCGAGCTGGCGCTGTTCTCCGCCCTGGTGCTGATCGCGGCCCAGACCGGGACCCTTACTCCCACGCCGGAGCAGTTGATCGACCTGCGTGGCCTCACCATCGGCCTGCTCCTCTTCGGGCTCGCCATCAAGGCGGGCCTGGTCCCGCTCCATGTCTGGCTGCCCCTGGCCCACCCGGCGGCGCCGGTCCCCGCGAGCGCCGTGCTGAGCGGGGCCATGATCAAGGTGGCCCTGCTGGGCTGGTTGCGCTTCCTGCCGGTGGGCCAGGTGGCCCTGCCGGAGTGGGGGCTGCTGCTCCTCTTCGCCGGGCTCATCACCCTCTTCTTCGCCATTCCAATCGGGCTGGTGCAGTCCGACCCCAAGGTCATCCTGGCCTATTCCAGCGTCAGCAAGATGGGGTTCCTGACCATCATCCTGGGGCTGATCTTGGTGGACCCCGGGCTGGCATCCACTGGTGTCCTGGCCCTGAACCTGTACGCCGCCCACCACGCCCTGGCGAAGGGTGGACTCTTCCTCGGCGTAGGGTTGCGTCGCTACGGGCTGGTCCAGCCCCTGGTGCTGACCGGGCTGGCCGTGCTGGCCCTCTCCCTGGCCGGCACACCCGCCAGCGGCGGGGCCGTGGCCAAATACGGCCTCAAGCCCGTGCTCGAGAGTCCCGACTGGGCCTGGCTCAGCGCCGCGGTCTCCCTGGGCGCCGTGGGCACCACCTCTTTGATGGCGCGCTTCACCTGGGTCCTCTGGCGCATCGAGCCCCATCCTGCCCCGGGCCATGTCTGGGGTAGCGCGGCCTGGGGCCTGCTGATCGTGCTGGTGCTCCTCTATCCCCTGGCGCTGGGGTCCCCCGCCGCCTGGATCAGCGGCACCGCCCCCGTCGGGATCGGGCTCGGGATCGCCGGGCTCATGGCCCTGGTGGCCTGGCGCAAGCCGCGGGTCCTCGGGCCCCTGGTGAACCTGGTCAGGCCAGGTGACCTCCTCGCCCTCGTGCGACCGGTGCTCGCGGTCCTGACGTACTTGGGTCAGGTCCTGTGGCGGGGTTGGATGGGGATCCTCAAGGGCGTCCAGGCTGGGATACGGGCGGCCCTTGCACGGTTCGACCGGAGGGCGCAGGACCCGGAGCGCCGCCTGCGTGACTGGCCGACCGCAGGGGGCGTCTGGCTCGGGATCATCGCCCTGCTGCTGGCAACGCTCCTGGTGGGAAGGCCCC
>JBGSUY010000561.1:0-9530 GCA_041753195.1 Chromatiaceae bacterium | reverse complement strand
AGTTTATCCGTCACCTCCCCAACGAGAAACGACGGCGCGTTTGCGGTGACGGAACGTAACCTCGCGGCGGATCGAAAGCGCGTCTCGGCGCGAGAAATTTAGTCGTGCGATTGATCGGGGTCAACTAAATGGTGGCCCCCTTGGAGCGGGGGAGCGCGAGACTTACAAAGCGCTTGCGGTGCACTGCCCGCTTCGCGATTCCTTGGATATGTACGCCGAGCCGCGTAGCCATGCTCCCTGCGGCGAGCAGGAGCCCTTGGCGCAATGGAGGCACTGGCCAGCAACGGGGGACGCATCATTCGGGCTTCACTTCCTGAAGCACGCGCTTCTTCTTCAGTAGACGAACCGTCAGGTAACCGGCGAGCAGAGCGCACCCGCTGATGAGGCTCCAGGTCCAGTAGCCTTGGGACATCCCCCCCTCGAGGATTCGCGTCCAGGTTTGGACGAGCAGGAGCACCGCCAGCACCGCGAAGATCGTGTTGTACTCCTTGACCAGCACCCGTTGCCAGTTGAAGCGCATCGCGGCGACGGACTGGCCAAACCCCCTCCAGCGCGGAAGCCACCGGTTAACCCGCCCGCAATAGTCGGCATATAGGTCACCGAACTGACGGGATAGATAATCCTCTTCGGCGGCGACGATCGCGACGTAGATGAAGATGATGACGGGGACTCCGATGAGGATCAGATCCCCTTGGCCAAGGACGACGAGGAACCCGGCCGCCATGAGGATATTGCCCAAGTAGAGCGGGTTTCGACAATGGGCGAATACCCCTCCCTGGACCAACCCTTCTGCATAGACACGCCCGTCGCGCCCGCCCCGTCGGATGTACTCGTAGCCGATGGTGATCACCCGCAGCGTCTGACCGGCGAGGATGATGGCGATGCCCCATAGGTCGACCAGCCAATCCGTCGCCTCGCTGCCGAAGCTATAGTGCGGCCGCGCGAGCAACAGCGCACCCAGAATGACGAAGGGGAAGATCGCATTGCGGAATCGGAAAAAGAACTGCCCGATGGAGATCATGGTCCCTTCACCCCGATGATCCCACAGAAGTTGTACCACTTGAAAAAGATATCCGCGTGATTGAATCCGTTGCGCGCCAGCAGCTCAAAATTCTCGTCCACCCGGTAGGGAATCAGCACGTTCTCCAGGGCCTCGCGCTTGTGGGCGATGTCCGTCTCGCTGTAACCGTTACGTCGCTTCATCTCATAGTAGAGGCGGATGAAGGTTCGGTTGAACAGCGAGTCGTTGCCGAGGACCTTTTCGATCAGTATCAAACAGCCATTCTGATTTATGCCCCGGTTGACCTCCTGGATCAGCAGGTCGCGACGCAGGGGCCTGACGAACTGCAGCGTCAGGTTCAAGACGACGACGGAGGCGTTCTCCACCCGGGCGCCATTGTTGAGGTCCGCCTCGAGCAGGGTCACCGGACGATCCCCTGGGAGGCTCGACAGGCGGTCCCGGGCGCGCTCGAGCATGGCGGGGGAATAATCCAGACCGACAAACTCCAGGGGTGCCTGGATGGCGCCCATCAGCGTCTCCAGAGTGATCCCAGTCGAGCAACCCAGGTCGTAGACGCGGGTTCCCGGTTCGGCAAAGGTGGCGGCAAGCTCACCGATCATCCGCTGCAGCTCCCGGTATTCGGGGATGCTGCGGTCGAGCATGTCGTCGAAGACGGCGGCGGTTTCCTCGCCGAAGTCGAAATCGGCGATCGACGCCTTGTCGTCACGCCGCGGCGACCGTGCCTCCGAGATCGGCGTGAAGTCCTCAGGAAGGCCTCCCGGCGCCTCTAAGGCCTCGATGGTCTCTGGATGCTCTGAACTCTGCATTGGTGTACTCGATGTGTGCGGCCATTTAGCTCGATCAGCGTCGTTCGCAGCGGCAAGACCCACGCGCGGTGGCGTCTCGGAACGATCGCCGGCCGTAAGATGCCTGAAATCCGGGTGTCAACGGAAGCCCCACGCCGAGGTTCTTGTCTACCCGGCGAGTGCGCCTACGAGGCCAGGGCGCGGCCGGCGGTGCACACCGCGCAGAGGGAACGGTATTGAAGTATTGAAGGCTGGATCGGCGCCTTTGCCGGAAACGTTGTCGTTACCATGCCGGGAGCCCGCGCCTGAGGATTGATGGGCAATTATATTGCTGGACGCGCAAACGGTCGGGAGGCATTCGAGTACGCTCCGATGTCACAGCGGCAGGGCTTCGTAACCCTGAGGGTGTCTTTCGGCGAGGTCTTGCGATTGGTCTGCCGGCCCGCAAGGCAACAGCGCGCCCGTCAGTGGCCCCGCCGAACCTTTCCCCTACCGGCCAGGAGCAGGCCAAGGCCAGCGACCACCACCGATCCGGTCAAGGTCAGGGGCCGCTCCCAGGCCACGACACCCAAGCTGATCCCGCTGATCGCTACGAAAACGAGAGGCGGGAGGGGGTAGAGTGGCACCCGGAACGGCCGCTCCAGGTCGGGCTCGCGCCGGCGCAGGCGCATGACGCCGGCTACCGTCAGGAGCGCGAACAGGGAAAGAGTGAAGCCCGCAAAGGTCAGCACCGCCTCGAATGAATCCGTGAGGATGAGCGACAGCGCCAGCCCCTGCTGCAACAGAACCGCTCGTGTCGGGGCACCGCGGCGATTGCGCGCCGCGAGCGGGCGGAGCGACGGGATGTCCTCGCCCATGGCCTGGAGAACCCGGGGTCCCGCCAGCACCATGGCACTGATGGTAGAGGCGAGCAACAGGCTAAGGGCCAGGCTGAGCAGCGAGCCCCCCTTGGGCCCCAGGATATCGGTCGCCGCCAGGGCGCCGACCTCGACGGTACCCAGGAGCGCGGACCCCTCGATGGTGCGCAGGAAGGTCAGATTGAGTAGCAGATAGAGCAGGGTCACCACCAAGGTTCCGTGGATCAGCGCGCGCGGCACCGTCCTTTGGGGCCGCTGGACCTCGTCTACCACATAGGCCGCCGCGTTCCAACCAGAGTAGGCATAAGAGACATAGATCAGGGCCAGGGCGAAGGGGGCGCTGAGCACCAGGTCCAGGCTCAATGGGGACGGCGCGAGTGATAGGTGTCCAGACGCCGGCTTCGCCATCAGTCCGGCGACGCAGAACGCCACAATGACGCCGATCTTGACCAGAGTCGCCCAGATCTGAAAGCCCCGCCCTAGCCCCAGGTCGAAGGCATGCAGGGCGGTCATCCCCAGGACGGTCCCCAGGGCGACCAGCATCGGGTCCCAGGCAACCACGGTGGCCAGATAGCGCCCGAGCCCCATGGCCGCCAGCGCGATGGGGGCCGAGAATCCCACGGTGACCGAGACCCAGCCGGCGAGCTGGCCTAGGGCCGGGTGGTAGATCCGGGACAGGAAGTGATACTCCCCCCCCGAGCGCGGCAGGGCCGCCGACAGCTCGGCATAGGACAGGGCCCCGCACAGGGCCACCAGCCCACCCAGGGCCCAGAGCAGCAGCAGGGCCGCCCCATCCGGCACCGCCTCCGCCTGGAGCCCAAGGGTGGTGAAGACCCCGGTCCCGATCATGTTGGCGATCACCATCAGCACCGCCGTGCGGTAGTCGATGAAGCGCCGTGCCGCTTGGGGTCCGGGCATGGGGATTCGCGGTCCAAGACTGCACCAGACCAAAGGATAGCGAAGGCGTCGAGAAACCGCCTGCGCCCCGAACGCGAGGAGCCGCGGCCGGCAAGGTATACTCTTGGCCTTCCCGACCCTCCCCATCGACGCAAGACCATGCTGGACAAGAACTACGACCCCCGGACCCTGGAGCAGACCTGGTACCAGCGCTGGGAGGAACAAGGCTATTTCGCACCCGCGCCGGTCGATTCCCAGGGGAAGGACACCAATGGGGCCGGCACCTATTGCATCATGATCCCGCCGCCCAACGTGACGGGCAGCCTGCACATGGGGCACGGGTTCAACAACACGGTGATGGACGCCCTGATCCGCTACCACCGGATGAAGGGGGACGGGACGCTCTGGCAGCCGGGAACGGACCACGCGGGCATCGCCACCCAGATGGTGGTGGAGCGCCAGCTCGAGGCCCAGGGCAAGACCCGCCATGACCTGGGCCGGGAGGCCTTCATCGCGCGTATCTGGGAATGGAGGGCGGAGTCCGGGGGCAGCATTACCCGCCAGCTCCGGCGCCTAGGCTCATCGCTGGATTGGGCCCATGAGCGCTTCACCATGGACGAGGGTCTCTCCGCGGCGGTGCGGGAGGTCTTCGTCCGGCTCTACCAAGAGGGTCTGATCTACCGGGGCAAGCGCCTGGTGAACTGGGACCCGGTGCTCCACACGGCCGTCTCCGACCTGGAGGTCCTCTCCGAGGAGGAGTCCGGCCACCTGTGGGACATGCGCTACCCACTGACCAATGGGACCGGGGCCCTGGTGGTCTCCACCACCCGCCCCGAGACCCTGCTGGGTGACTGCGCGGTGGCCGTGAACCCGGAGGACGAGCGCTACAGGCATCTGATCGGCGAGCTGGTGGAGCTGCCGCTCACCGGCCGGCGCATCCCCATCATCGCCGATGAGCACGCGGACCCCGCCTTCGGTACCGGCTGCGTCAAGATCACCCCCGCCCACGACTTCAACGACCACGAGGTCTGGCTGCGCCATCGCGACGAAATCGCGATCGCCGAGCAACCATTCGGTGGGCTTATCAACATCTTCCAGCGGGACGCGAAGATCAAGGACAGCCCCCTGGACGACTTCGCGTTCGGCCATCGCGCTGCTGAGGGTTCGGTCCGACTCGCTGACTCAGAAATGGCGGGTTACCCAACGGTCCATTACATCCCGGAAGCATACCGAGGACTTGATCGGTACGAGGCGCGCAAGCGCGTCGTAGAGGACCTGGAGGCCGAGGGGCTGCTGGCCGGCATCAAGGACCACCGGCTCATGGTCCCCCGCGGCGACCGCTCCGGGGCCGTCATCGAGCCCTGGCTCACGGACCAGTGGTACGTGCGCACCGCCCCCCTGGCGGAGCCCGCCATCGCGGCCGTAGAGGAAGGGCGCATCCGCTTCGTCCCCGACAACTGGAAGAACACCTACTTCGAGTGGATGCGCAACATCCAGGACTGGTGCATCAGCCGCCAGATCTGGTGGGGGCACCGCATCCCCGCCTGGTATGACGCCGAGGGCAACATCTATGTGGGCCGCTCCGAGCAGGAGATCCGCGCCACCCACGGCCTGCCACCAGACCTGCCCCTGACTCAGGACCCGGACGTGCTGGACACCTGGTTCAGCTCCGCCCTCTGGCCCTTCAGCACCCTGGGCTGGCCGGAGGCGACCGAGCGCCTACGGTCCTTCTACCCCACCTCGGTCCTGGTCACCGGATTCGACATCATCTTCTTCTGGGTCGCCCGGATGATCATGATGGGGCTCAAGTTCATGGGTGACGTGCCCTTTCGGGACGTCTACATTCACGGGCTGGTGCGCGACGCCCACGGGGACAAGATGTCCAAGTCCAAGGGCAACGTGCTCGACCCCATCGATCTGATCGACGGCATCGACCTGGAGTCCCTGGTCGCCAAGCGCACCCGGGGCATGATGCAGCCCCACCTGGCCGAGCGGATCGCCAAGCAGACCCGGGCGGACTACCCCAACGGCATCCCCGGCTTCGGCACCGATGCCCTGCGCTTCACCTTCGCGGCCCTCGCCACGACCGGGCGGGACGTCAAGTTCGACCTGGGGCGTATCGAGGGCTACCGCAACTTCTGCAACAAGCTCTGGAATGCCTCCCGTTATGTCCTGATGAACACGGAGGGAGAGGATTGTGGCATTGCGGGCCAAGGGCCGAGGGCCAAGGACCAGGGTGAGTCGGAGCTGAGCGCCGCGGATCGGTGGATCCAGGCACGGCTCGATGCCACCATCGCCACGGTCACCGAGGCCCTGGATGGGTACCGCTTCGACCTGGCGACCCAGGCGATCTACGAGCTCACCTGGAATCAGTTCTGCGACTGGTACCTGGAGCTCTCCAAACCGGTCCTGACCGGCGAGACGGTGAGCGAGGCGGCCAAGCGTGGTACCCGCCGGACCCTGGTCACGACGCTGGAGACCCTGCTGCGGCTCACCCACCCCTTCATGCCCTTCGTCACCGAGGAGATCTGGCAGAAGGTGGCGCCCCTGGCCGGGGTGACCGGGGAGACCATCATGCTGGCCCCCTACCCCAGCCCCTCCGGCACGCCCGTGGACGCCGATGCGGTGGCGGAGATCGAGTGGGTTCAGCAGTTTATTCTGGGCGTCCGGCGCATTAAGGGCGAGATGAACATCCCGCCGGGCAAGCCACTCCCTGTGCTCATCGCCAACGCCTCCGAGCAGGACCTGGATTGGCTGGAGAAGGGCCAACCCTATCTCGACTTCCTCGCCCGCACCGAGTCCATCACCGTGCTCGATGACGCCACCCAGGCCCCCGAGTCCGCCATCGCCCTGGTGGGCGAGATGAAGGTCCTCATCCCCATGGCCGGGCTGATCGACAAGGAGGCCGAGCTCAAGCGGCTCACCAAGGAGGTCGAGCGGCTCCAGACCGAGGTCGCCCGCACCGAGGGAAAGCTCGCCAACCCTGCCTTCGTCGACAAGGCCCCGGCAGCAGTAGTGGAGAAGGAGCGCACGAAGCTCACCGAGTCCGCCGCCGCCATTGCGAAGCTCGAGGAGCAACGGGCCAGGATCGCGGGCATGTGACCCGAGCGCGCTTAGTTCTGGGAATCAGAGTCGAGACCGGTCGCGGTGCCCGGGCGCGATACTGTCGTCGCCCACACCTTCAGTCGGCCGATTTTTCAGAATGATCCGCGCCGGATCTGCCGCACTCGTCCACCGCTGTTGCTGAGGCTTGTGAGCCCTGACTACCACAAGCCCCTTAGGTCGTCGTTGCAGCAGCAACCGGCTAGGAGCCGCGCACAGATGCCCGGAAGATGGGACTGCACCAGCGCTTTCTGTGTGAGCGGCCCCGCCTTGTCGCTGGCCGACATGGGCCGGCGGTTTGCCGGCCCTGCGCGGTTGCGGCACAAGATCAAGCGCTCCCACCGTCTGCTCGGTAACCGCCGCCTGCAAGGCCAGGCCCGCCCGATCTACGCGGCGCTGTGCCGGGTCACCCTGGCGCGGATCCAGGAGCCATTGATCCAGGTCGACTGGTCGGACCTCAAGGCCGATCAATCGCTGCACCTGTTGCGCGCCTCGCTGACCGTTGGGTGGCGCAGCCTCACCCTCTACGAGGAGGTCCACCTCCAGCGACGGCTCAACAACCGGCGGATCCACGCGCGGTTTCTGCAACGCTTGGCCGCGCTGCTGCTGCCGCACGTGGCACCGGTGATCGTCGCAGGCGCGGGTTTCAAGGTGCCCTTCTACCGCGCGGTCGAGCGCCTGGGATGGCGCTGGGTTGGATGGGTGCGCGGGCGCGATTACCTGCGCCTGACCACGCGCTGGGTCAGCAGCAAGGCCCTGTTCAAGCGCGCCACGCCCACCGCGACGACGCTGGGGGAACTCCTCTTTGGAAAGCACGACCGCCACCGCTCGGCCATGTCGCTCAATGACCACGGGCTCGCGCCGAGCGGTGTCCAAGAGCTGGCCAAAGCGGGCCTTGGCGTCGTGTGCGGATACGTTTTGCATAGGATGCTCTGTAAGGGGATGCTCTGTAACGGGATGGTCTGCCGGACTATGGCTCGATTGGGGCAAATTAGGCGAAACCGGTCCGATCCGTAAGCGGCGCTGAGGTGACGTTGGACCATTCGCCGGCGCTCCCGGCGCGTCACACCCGCCCGTGGCGGGCCCGGGGTGTGTGCTGCGGGCATGCGGCTCAGTTAGCGAGGGCAGGCCGAGTGGCCCGAGACGCGGCTGACGTGCTGGGGGGCCGGCGTGGACCGTGCCACTTGGAGACACTCGGAACTTGCAGGATCAGGCTTTCGGGAGGAAGACAGATCTGGTCGTTGCAGGCCTGCAAGCGGAGATTGAGGGCGATGGGCGGACTCCCCTCGGGGCGTGCCGCCACGTTGTCGGGCTCGTAGGTCGTCTCGATACGGAGATTCCCCTGGTAGAGGGCCAGGGGCTCGCGCTGGAACCCGAGCCTGAGTACCTCGGGCTCGGGGTAGCTCGGTTGCCCGAGTCGCCAGCCCCGCCCCTCCACCCCCGTCAGGGTGGTGGGGATCAGGTAGTCCTGGAGGGGTCGATGGGCGTTGATGTGCCAGCCCGGGGCCATCGCGATCTCGACGATCAGTCGGCCACCGCCCGGCACCGGCTGGTCCGTAGCCGGATGAGCGATCGCGTGGACATGGATTCGGATTGCCCCCTGGGCCGCGTGTTGCCGGGCTCCCGTCTCACCTCGGCGCAGGAGATCGAGGGCGACCAGTAGGGATGGATAGGACTCCGGCGACCGGACCACCTGGGAGGAGGCCGCGGCCACCAGGGCCTTGGCCCGCTCACCGTAAACCGATTCGTCGGTCCGCCGCGATAAGCTCGCCAGCAGGGTCAGGGCCGCCGAGGTGCCCGCGGGCATGGCCCCGTCTCCGAGGTCCTTGGGGCGTGCCATCTGGGGGACGTCGGAGGGCTCGGCCATGAAGAGGCCGCCGCCCTCCGGATCGGCGAAGCGGATCCATAGGGCGTCCGCCAGCTCCCGGGCGCGCTCCAGCCACAGGCGCTCACCGGCGGCGTCGTAGAGGGCAACGAGCCCCTCGCCCAGAAAGGCGTAGTCCTCCTGGAGCGCGGGGAGTGAGGCGCGGCCGTCCAGCAAGACGCGATAGAGAGCCCCGGGGGCGAGACGGAGCCGAGCCCAGAGGAGCCCCGCCGCCCGCTCGGCGGCCTGCACATAACGGAGCTCAGCAAGGGCGTCCCCCACCTCCGCCAGGGCGGCGATCATCATGCCGTTCCAGGCAGTGAGGATCTTCTCGTCCCGATGGGGCTTGGGACGAGTTGCGCGGACCGGCTCGAGGGTCCCGGTGATCCGGTCGACCCGGCGCCAGAGCTCCGGGAGCGCGAGGCCCTCGGACTGGGCGATCGCCTCCGGAGATCGGGGGAGGTGCAGGATGTTGCTTCCGGCGAAGTTGCCCGACTCGCTCACTCCGAAGACCCGCATCGCCAGCCTCGCGTCCTCGGGCGGCAGCACGGCGCTGAGCTCCAGCGGCGCCCAGAGGAAGAAACGGCCCTCCTCCCCCTCGCTCTCGGCGTCGGTGGCGGAGTAGAAGCCGCCCTCCGGAGAGGTCAGATCCCGCAGCACGAAGTCCAGGGTGCGGCGCGCCGCCCGCTCCAGCTCGGGATCGCCGATGAGCCGCCAGCCGGCGACATAGACCCGCGCGAGCTGGGCCTGGTCGTAGAGCATCTTCTCGAAGTGGGGCACCAGCCAGTCGTGGTCGATGGCATAACGGTGGAAGCCGCCCCCCACCTGATCGTGGATGCCGCCCCGGGCCATGGCCCGCAGCGTGAGGAGTGCCGCGGCTTCGGCCGACCGGTCCTGATAGCGCAGGGCCTGATCGAGCAGCAGGTCGAGCTGGGGTGCCCGGGGGAACTTGGGGGCCGCCCCGTAGCCCCCCTGGAGCTCGTCGTACCCCGAGACCAGGGTCG
>JBGSUY010000560.1:0-1567 GCA_041753195.1 Chromatiaceae bacterium | reverse complement strand
GCGCCTGCCGCGCGCGGGCTTGTCGCGGCGGGGCGCCGCTCCTACGCATGGCCCTGGTTATAATCGGGGGCAGCGCCGAGCGCGGCGGGCTGACCGATACAACATCAATGAGGAGCAATCCCAATGAAAGTCCGTGAAGTCATGAGTACCTCGGTGCGCTCGGTCAAGGCCGACACCAAGGTGATGGAGGTGGCCTCCCTGATGTGCCTTTACCGTTTCCACGGCCTGCCGGTGGTGGACGACGAGAATCGTCTGATTGGCGTCATCGCGGAGAAGGACGTGCTCCATCGCCTGTTCCCGACCATCGAAAAGCTGATTGCCGAAGGGATGCACTCGGTCGACCTGGACCGGGAAATGGGACGCTACGGTGAGGTGCTGGAGCGGACAGTCGGCGAGTTGATGGCGAAGAATCCCATCTCGGTGGACCCGGACATGCACCTGCTGCGGGCCGCCACCGTAATGGTCAAGCACAATTTCCGGCGTATCCCCATTGCCGAGAACGGCAAGCTGGTTGGGATGCTGAGCCTGGGGGACGTGCACAAGGCGATCTTCCACGCCAACCTGACGGGCGCCCTGAAGTCCCGCTGACCCCGGGCGCGGGCCGCGGCCCCGGCGAGCCCGAGCCGGGGCGGTCGTGACCCTCGCCGGTGCCTCCAGGATCTGGGCGCTATTACCGAGCAGGCGCCCGGGTTGCCAAGCGCTGGGGTGGGGCCTAATCTCCCGCCAAGTCTGACGACAAGAGAACCGCGGCGTGCGCCGACAACGTTCCACCCTCAGGAGGTTTCCCGTGAAGGTCTCACCCGTGACCACCCTGTTTGCGGCCTGCTGGCTCGTGGCCGTTTTGCCGGCCCGAGGGACCGAGGCCCAGGCGGCGAGCCCCGCGGAGGTCGCCAAGGCGGAGTACGACCAGGTCATGTCGCTGACGCCGAATGTGGAGAATGGCCGTCAGGTCTATCTTACCTGCGCCGTCTGCCACAGCCCCGAGGGTTGGGGTACCCCCGACGGTTCCTACCCCCAGATCGCCGGGCAGCTGCGCACCGTCATCATCAAGCAGTTGGCGGACATTCGGGCCCGCAACCGGGACAACCCCCTGATGTACCCCTTCTCGGTGCCCCGCATCCTGGGCGGGCCCCAGAACATCGCCGACGTCGCTGCCTACGTCGCCTCGCTCCCCATGACGCCGGACAACGGCAAGGGCCCCGGCATGGATCTCGAGCTGGGCGCCAAGCTCTACCAACAGCACTGCCACAACTGCCACGGCGACGCGGGGGTGGGCAATGAGCAAGAGCATCTGCCCCAGATCGCCGGCCAGCATTTCAATTATCTGATGCGCCAGTTTGACGCCATCCGCAACGGGCGGCGCAAGAACTCGGACCCGGAGATGGTCAAGCAGATCGAGCGCTTCACCCTGCGGGAGGAGACGGCAGTCCTCGACTACACCTCGCGTCTGGCCCCGCCTCACGGCAAGCTGGCCGCGGCGGGTTGGACCAACCCCCACTTCCCCGCCTTCGTGCGCCAGCCCATGGGCCCCCAGATGCCCCCGGAGCCCCCGGCGATGCCGCCCCCA
>JBGSUY010000559.1:0-2555 GCA_041753195.1 Chromatiaceae bacterium | reverse complement strand
GGAGGTGCCGCCGGTGTAGGTGCAGTCGGTCAGCACCGGGGGCAACGTAGTGGGGTCGCAAGCCGGTACGGCCTGGACCTGGGGGGTCAGCTCGCTGTAGTCAGGGAAGGCGTCGGTGCCGACGATCTCGCCGCCCGCGTCAACCACGAAGGTGGCGCCGGTGGCCTTCTTATTGGTGAAGCCGACCTCGGCCACCAGCCAGTGGAAGAAGGGGAAGACCTCGTCGAAGGGGGCAAACCCCTCATTGTCGGTCGGGAACGCCTGATAGGCGGCGCCGTTGCGCCAGCGGATGCCCACGGGGCCGGCCTCGGGTCCGACCGGACCCTCATTGGCATCCCAGAAGCCGTCCTGGTCGATGTCGTTGAAGATGGCCGCGTTCATGCGGTGGAACCAGTTGAAGACGGCGACCTCTCCGAGGTTGCAGTCGCCGCCGTTACAGCTTCCGCCGACGATGTCGACGGGCAGGGTGGCGATGACCATGTCCAGGTTGGCGTCGAAGACCTTGAGCTGGTAGCTGTCGTCCGGGACATTGGGGATGCTGAAGCCGCTGCTCCCGTCACAGGGGGCGGCGAAGAGGGCGAGGCCGGGGACCAGGCCGCCCTCGTTCAAGGCCACCCAGCATTGGGGGAAGGGACGGCCGCTATAGAAGGTGTACTCCGGGGGGCGCGACATGTGCATGTCGGTGATGGTGCCGGAGATGGTGGCGCCGCCCGAGAGGACATCTGAGGCGATCCGGTCCTGGCGCACGAAGCCCACGAAGACGTGGGGGCCCGGGAGCCCGAACTCGACGAAGAAGGGGGGCTCGTTGGCCTTCACCCAGGCGTCGATGACGATGGTGCCCTCGATGGTGGAGGTTTGCTGCCAGGCGGGGTTGGCGCCAGGCGCGTTGACGATGACGCCGTACTTGCCGGGTGCCAGGTTCTTGACCAGCAGGTAGCCATTTACGTCCGGGTGCAGGGTGCCGTCACCGGGAGTCACCGTGGTGCACGTGCCGGCGTTGTAGTCGCAGCCCGCGGGCTCGTAGACGGTGCCCAGCGGGTTGCCGAAGGCGTCCTGGAGCACGGGGCCGCCCTGCTGGCCATAGAGCCCGGCGGGATCCTCCAGGGTGATGCTGAACTGGGTCCAGTCCACGCACTCTTGACCATCCGGCCCTAGTGTCCCAGCCGGGGTACAGGCGGGGTTCTCCTCCTCGGGCAGGTCCGGCGTGCCGTTCAGGGGGTAGTTGTCCTCGAACAGGAAGATGGCGATCTGGGCGGTGGGGATGGGGTGCTTCTCGACCACCACGGTCACGGCCCCGTTGCCGCTGACGATCTCAACGGGCTGCCCGCTCATCTGATAGCCGGAGTAGGGGAGGACCGAGACGTAGTAGCGGCCGTCGGGCACGGTGGGGGACGCGGTGGTCCCGTTCGCGTTGCCGGTCAGCTCCACCGGGTGGTTGCTGGCGTGGAAGTTGAAGGACAGCATGTCCTCCCGCGCCGGCGGGGGGTTGGTGGCCGTGAACGGCGGATTCACCGGGTAGGTGGTGTCCTCCTGGACGATGTACTTGAAGCCGAAATCGGCATCGGTGATTGCCACTCCGTCGGGGCCGGTCACATTGATCGTGAGGGCCGCCTGGGCCCCGACCCCGAACGCCAGTGCCGCCAGGCCCGCCCCAAAGCGGGTCAAGGCGGCAAGCGGCTGCCGTCGTTTCGTTTCTCTCATGGTTCCACTCCCTCTCTCGCTCGTTGATGCAGGATTCGTTCGGGATTCCGGACTGGCCCGCGGTGGGCTCCGGCGGCTCGGTGTCAAGTCATTGACATTTGTCACAGACATCGGGGTCGCACACTTCGCTTGGCCTCTCCCGCCGTCGCAACCCGGGGGCGACGGACGCGGGTCCTAAGGGGATGAATGGCTGCAGCTTCTACTCCGACGCCCTGGTCTTGTGCTCTCTGGCCCAGTTTCGGCGGATCCGAGGGGCCGGCGCGGCATGGGCGAAGGCGAAGCCCATCCCGTCAGTTCGCGACTGGATCGGGATGGAATGGAGTATCGGCTGTGTGATATGCCGCGGTAAGTAGGGTAATTGCCCAACCTGGTGCTCGACGTACCCCCCTTGCGGGCGGTGGAGTTTGGGGGTGGGGCACCACGGGGGACGCGGGAAGGGGCCTCGCTGTCCATGAAGGCCTAGGGGATTCAGACAGGCCCGCTCGCGTGCCGGGCGAGGGCGTCACCGGCGGCGCCTTTCTTGGCCAGGTGGCTAGCGTCAAACTGGGTAATTCCACGGGGTTGACACCGGCGCCAGGTCCGGCATCATCGATGCAGCTAATAACTCTAGACCGCCGCCGCGGTTCCCGTGAGTGGGGAAGATACCCAAGCGGGAGCCGATGAACCCCCAAATCGAGGCGACGGAGACCCTAGACTCCTGGCGTACACTCCGTTGGCTAGCCGTGCCAGGTAGGGATAGGCCCCTGCCACCCTACCCCGGACAGGGGGGCTTGGGGCGAGGGTCGAGGGCCCGCGGCAGCGGACCGAGGCTGGCCTTTCGGCGGGTAGTGAGGTTCCCCCCTCACCCCAACCCC
>JBGSUY010000558.1:0-2685 GCA_041753195.1 Chromatiaceae bacterium | reverse complement strand
GGGCTCGCCCCTCTCGGTCGGGGGCTCTGTGCCGATTGGGGGAATGGCGTCCTGAGGAAACCGAAGCATCATCGTCGTGATGAGGGCCGCGCTGCGGCTCGGGTCGATGGAGGTCGCATGCATTACCATGGCTTAGCTCCCGTTAGAGGCAGTGTGTGGCGGGCCGCATAACGAAACAACTGAGCCGCGGCGCCCTGGACGCCAGGCGCCGTCGGCTCCAGTTGATGTTAGGCCGATATTACAGCCTGAAAGACAGAACTGGCCACCAGCCTGTGCGCGCCGCCGCCGTCCGGCCGCTCGCCCTTACTGAGGCACATGCCGGATCATTCGCGCCTAAGCAACGCGGACCGTCGCTGATTTCGATCGCCGATGCGCAAGAAATCGTCGAGTTCATACCATTCCCGATTCCGATCGTAGAATGTGCGCAACAGCGGACTTGCATCATAGGTATCCGCGAAGTATGCCCACCACACATTCCATTGGCCAGAGGGCATCGTTTCACGAAGCCCAAAGACCTGTTCGAATTGGTCGGCCTCCAACTCCGCAACGCCCACCAGCGCCCGATATGCAACCGGATGGGTCGCTCGAAGTTCGTCGAGTTGTTTTGACAGCCTGGCATTGCGCGCATCACCCCTCTCGTTGGGGTCGTCCGCGTAGAAGTGCTCGCGGAACTCAGGTCGCTCAACCAGGAATCGGTTGATCTCGTTGCTTTCAGCGTAGATGCCGATCAGGGCCGTCGTCTCAGTCGCCTGTCTCAACCCGCGCAACTGCCACACGACCGACACCAGACCGATGATCGCCAACATCACGCCAATGATCTGGCTGACCTCTGCCGCCCACGTCAGGGTGGACTTCTGTGTTACATCCGCAGCACTCGGCTCCTCGGTCTTGAGCGACGGCCGCGTGTGGACGGCAGCTGTCGGCGGCGTCGGCGCGATCGATTCTGGGATGTCTTTAGAGTTGCCGCCATCCATGCGGATCCCTTTCCAGTTCGTATCTCATTTCTTCGGCCTAACAAGTATTGGAGCTGCAGGGGAACATGCCCTTCGAACAGCCCATTCGTAAGAGATTGTACGGTCCGCAGCCTAATTCCGCAAGACGGCCGAACCGGACCCGTCCACGAGGTCGTTCACCGGACTCCGGACCCTCGGCATCCCCGGTTCAGGAGGTGAAATGCAGATCATCGTGGTGGACAGATCCCGATCACCCAGGAGCTCCTGGATCGTCCGGATATCGTAACCCCGCTCCAGAAGGTGGGTGGCGGAGGCTTGACGCAACGTTGTCTCTCGCCGGAAAGAGCCTTTGCCAGGGCCAGGACCGGCCCGCCGCCGGATACTGCGTTCAGAGTGCCCCCCGGAAGCTCCACCCATCCGGAGCCCTCCGCGATGTGCGCGAGATGGCGAGCGCCTAGTTACTCAGCCGCACGACGATCTCCTGCCGTGCCAGGGCCACGAGGATCCGGTGGAGGGTGCCCGCTGAAAGCCTTGACCACCTTGACTGATATTCTTACATTCAGAATATCAGGAGGACGGTATGCCAGTCAGAGAACATGGACGCGTCGGAAAGCGAGGCACCCTGGTCATTCCGGCCGAGCTTCGGCGGGTCTTTGGGATTGAAGAGGGATCCGAGATCATCGCCGAGGAGACCCCGGAGGGCATTCTCCTGCGGCCCGCGATGACGGTCGCACTGGAGATCTACGGTCCCGAGCGGAAGGCGGAATTTCTCCTCTCCAACGCCGTTGACGCCGGGGACTATGCTCGCGCCGTGGCCGAAGTTCGGGCGCTGGGCCTCGACCCCGACGCCATTCCCCATGAACGTCCCGAGAACGCCTGACCCTTGGATCGGCCCTTTCTGGACGCCAACGTCCTGTTCTCTGCTGCCTGGCGTCCGGATGCCGGCGTCCGGCGGCTCTGGGATCTTCCCGGGGTCACCGTGCTCACATCGGACTACGCGGTGGCAGAGGCTCGACGCAACCTCACCACGGCGGACCAGCTCGCGCGACTCGACGGTCTCCTCAAGGCCATGACGGTGAAGCGGGCCCTGACCCTGGACTCGGCGCTTCGAAAGACCATTGAGCTCCGGGAAAAGGACTGGCCGATTCTGGCGGGGGCGGTCGCCGCGAGAGCCACCCACCTGATCACGGGAGACCTGCGGGACTTCGGACCGTTCATGGGCCGGGAGGTTCTCGGTGTGCGGGTGCTGACTCCCGCCCGGTATCTCGACTCACTCCGGTGAGCGGGGGGGGGGCGGGCGGGGTCGGTGCCTCACGGGGTGGCGTCGCTCGTGGGGACCATCCGGCCCTGCCGCCATCGAGCCCATCCACTATTATAACGACCTGCGGTTCAGCCGCACCCGCGCGGCTACTTCTTTCGCACAGCTTTGGTGCGAGCCTTTGGCCGCGGGGTTGGCTGCTGCAACCGCCTGCTAGTCCTACTGGCTCGGCGCTCCGCCGCCACACGCTCTGCCAGGTACACCTTCATCAAGCTCTGGTAGGGCACGTCCTGCTCATTGGCCAGTCGCTTCAGGTCAGTGAGCAGGGTCTCAGGTAGCCGCATCGAGATCGGCGTGGTCGAGGGCTTCAGGTTCGGAAACACGACTCGCCGGGCTCGCGACCAGTCGAAGTACTCGGTCGTGTCCGCAGCCGCCCAGAACTCCTGCTCCTCCGCCTCGGAACGGAACTTAGGA
>JBGSUY010000557.1:0-2698 GCA_041753195.1 Chromatiaceae bacterium | reverse complement strand
TCGCGGGCTCGACCGGCCGGCGCCGCAGGGCGATGGTGCGCCCCAGCGCGTTGTAACGCAGCTCGGCGTGCAGGTCCCGCACCGCCTCGAAGATCTCAGGGCGGGCCCGGGTAGCGAGCAGGTTGGCGGCCGTTTCATGGAGCTGGAAGCGGACGATCTCCGCCGCCTGCTCCACCGTCTTGCCCTCGCACAGCACCACCTCCGGATAGCCCTGACGCAGCTCCCGGTGGGTGTCGAGCTTGGTGTGGCCCAGGTCCCGATAGGGCAGGTCCCGCAGCCGCGCCAGGGCCTGGTCGGGGTCCAGGACGCCGCTTCGCACGGACTCCAGGAGCTGTTTCAGGTCAGATTCGTTCATGTTCGGCTTCAAGGCGTGGGTGGCTTGGGTGTTGTCGGCTACGCGTCCATGCTACCGGTGCGATAGCCGAGCAGGTCCAGGGTCACCTGCCGGTAGCCCAGTCCCTGAAGTCGGGCGGCAATGGTCGCGGCCTCCCGCAGGAGGCGAGGGTGCTGTGCCGGGTCGAGCTCGATGCGCGCCAGGTCCCCGTGGGTACGCACCCGAACCCCGGGGAAGCCGAGATCGATCAGGTGGCGTTCGGCGGACTCGATCCGCCGGAGCACCTCCTCCGTGACTTGGACGCCGTGGGGCAGGCGGGTCAGCAGGCAGGCATAGGCGGGCTTGTCCCAGTTGGGGAGCCCCAGCCGGCGGGCGAGGGCGCGCACATCCGCCTTGGTGAGCCCGCACTCGGCCAGGGGGCTTGAGACCCCCAGCTCCTGCAGGGCCCGGAGCCCCGGCCGATGCTCACCCAGGTCATCCCGGTTGGTGCCGTCCAGGAGCCGGGTGAGGCCGGCCAGGGCCGCCACGGACAGGAGCTCCCGGAACAGGGCGCGCTTGCACAGGTAACAGCGCTTCTCCGGGTTGTCCCGGATCGCCGCAAGCAGGGGCAGCTCCACCACCCGGTGGCTCACCCCCAGGGCGCGGGCGAGCTGCCGTGCCTCCTCGACCTCCCACCTAGCCATCTGGGGCGCCGCCACCGTGAGGGCCAAGGCCTGATCCCCGTAGGCATCACGGGCCAGGGCCACTAGCAGGCTGCTGTCCACCCCCCCGGAGAAGGCGACGGCGGCGGGTCCTCGGGTCTTGAGTGACTCGAGCAGGCGGGTGTAGCGGGCATCCATCCCGCAAAGGATAGCGCCAGGGCTGCCCTGCGGTGAGATCGTCGTTAACTCGGCATAACCCGGCCCGCGGCGTTGCGCCGGGGCCGGGCCATCGCGGGCGGGAAGGGTGGCGTCAGCGGCGCTGGCCCTTGCCCTCATCCTTCTTGATCTTCAGGTCCGAGTGGGTCTTAACGCCGGCAGCCTTGGCCATGACATGGAAAAGCTGGGTGTTGTCGATGATGTCGGTCTTGGGGTACCAGACCCCCGCCGCGTCCTCGAGTAGATCCTCGGCATCGCCGCCATCGGCGTAGAGGCGGACCAGCTCGTTGGTGTGGCCGGTGGTCGCGTAGGTCACATAGGTGACACCGTCCTGGGAGTAGGTGCTGGTATAGGCATCGTCCCAGGTGGCATCCCGGATTGGCAGGTCGCCGGCCCCTAGGGTGGCCGTGAGCCGCATGTAACTGTTGGAGTGGTCCGCGGTCACGATGAGGAGGGTGTTATCCCAATCCATGGCGTCGTCGGGGCGGTTGACATAGTCGGTGACGGCCTGTACGGCCTCATGGAGGTCCCAGGTGGTGCCAATCATGCCGCCAAAGTCGTTACCATGGTTCGCCCTGTCGATGTCGCCTTGCTCGGCCATGAGGAAGAATCCATCAGGATCCTGACCCAGGACCTTCAGGGCCGCCTGCACCGCGTCCTTGAGTAGGGGATTCTCCACCGTGGCACGGGTAATCAAGGGGGTGCCGGGGAGGTCATAGGGTATCGGTGATTCGAAGTTTCCGCCGGGACCGCCATAGAGCCCAAGGAGCCGCTTACCCTGGGCCGCGGCCTCTTGAGCGGCAGTGAGTACCGATAGGCCACCGTCGACCCCGTCCTGCCGTTCCACGACCACATAGTCCGGGTCGGCCTTAACCTCCGTGTAGGTGTCGGCAGACAGGTACTTGAACGTGTTGGTCCCGCTGGGCCCGGGATAGCCGCCGCCGATGACGACCTCGGGCTTCACAACGGTCAGGATCTCTGAGGCGATACCGAAGTAGTCGTTTCGGGTCTTGTTGTGGCTCACGTGAGCCGCCGGTGTCGCATGGCTGAACGGCACCGTGCTGATCACGCCGATGGCATAGTCCCGCTCGGCTCGGAGCAGCTCCGCGATAGTGGTCAGGGCCCCGTCTTTGGGGTCGTCGGGCAGCCAGGCGATGTTTCCGTCATCTGTTTTGCAGCCGGTCGCCCAGGCGGTGGCGGCCGAGGCGGAGTCGGTGGCCGCGGCGATGTGGTAGTCGACGGCCCCGGGAAGCTCCGGCCCCAAGGGGTAGGGGAGGGCGCCGCCGATGGCCGGGTCGTAGCCGTAGCGGGTCACGATGGCCTTCGGGTTATCCTAAAAAGAGCAGTACGCGCCTGTCGCGGGCCTTTCCCCGCCTGCGTTTGGGTACACGCCGAGGGGAAATCCCGGCTATGCCGGCGCCGGTAAGCACGGGGGCGGGCGCAATTCTCGGCCATTGAGGTATTTCACCAGCGCGCGCGAGAGCACGCGGCACCAGCGTTGCAGGGG
>JBGSUY010000556.1:0-7964 GCA_041753195.1 Chromatiaceae bacterium | reverse complement strand
GCCGCGCGGCGGCCGCGCTCGCGACGGCCAGGGTGGTCATGTTCAGCGTGCGGCGCACGGTGGCGGCGGGGGTGAGGATGCAGGCCGTGGCGGCCGCGCCCATCAGGATCGGGCCCACCGTCACGCCGCCGCTGGTGGTGGTCTTGAGCACGTTGTAGAGGATGTTGGCGGCATCCAGGTTCGGGCAGATCAGCAGGTTCGCCGAGCCGCTCAGCGTGGTGCTTGCCAGGTAACGGATGCGGATGTCCTCTTCCAGCGCGGCGTCGCCGTGCAATTCGCCGTCGCATTCGATGTCGGGGTGGCTGGCCACGAATAGGTCACGCGCCAGGCGCATCTTCTTGGCCGAGGCACGCCGCGATGAGCCGAAGCTGGAATGCGATAGAAAGGCGACCTTGGCCGGCAGGCCAAAGCGCCGGATCTCCTGCACGGCCATCCAGGCAATCTCGGCCAATTGTGGCGCGCCAGGGTCTTCGTTCACATAGGTGTCGGCAATGAACAGCGGCCCGTGGTCCGTCATCAGGGCGTTGAGGGTGGCGTAATTGCTCACCCCAGGCGCTAGGCCGATGATGCTGTGGATACGCTCGAGATGGACCTCAAAGCTGCCCGCCAGACCGCAGATCAGGGCGTCGGCATGGTCCAGTGCGACCATGAGTGAGGCGATGATGGTGTTGGAGCGACGCACCGCGGCCATGGCCACCTGCGGGGTGGCGCCATTACGGCCCATGAGTCGGTGGTAATGCTCCCAGTACTGATGGAAGCGCGAATCCTGCTCGGGGTTGACGTTCTCCACGTCCTCCCCGAGGCGCATGCGCAGTCCGGCCTTCTCGATGTGGGCGGCGATCACGGCCGGACGTCCGATCAGGATGGGACGGGCCAGGCGATCATCCAGCGCCATCTGGGCGGCACGCAGGGCCCGTTCGTCCTCGCCGTCGGCAAAGGCTACGCGCTTCCTGGCATCGGGCAGGGCCCTGGCGGCGTTGATCACCGGACGCATGAGGATGCCGGTCTGGTAAACGAAGAGCGACAGGCTCTCCCGGTAGGCCTGCATGTCGGCAATTGGGCGCGCGGCCACCCCCGAGTCGGCGGCCGCTTGGGCCACGGCGGGCGCGATTCGTAGGATCAGGCGCGTGTCGAATGGCTTGGGGATCAGGTACTCGGGTCCGAACTTCAGGTCCTGCCCGGCATAGGCGGCCGCCACTTCATCACTGGTCTCGCTCTTGGCCAGATCGGCGATTTGGCGGACGCAGGCGAGCTTCATCTCCGGCGTGATCTTGGTGGCCCCGCAATCGAGTGCGCCGCGGAAAATATAGGGAAAACACAGGACGTTGTTGACCTGGTTCGGGTAGTCCGAGCGACCGGTGGCGATGATGCAGTCAGGCCGTGCCGCCTTCGCCAGTTCGGGGCGGATCTCCGGCTCCGGGTTGGCCAGGGCCAGGATGATGGGCCGCTCGGCCATGGTCTTCACCATGTCCACCGTCAGCAACCCGGGGGCTGAGCAACCCAGGAAGACGTCGGCGCCCTTGACCACATCGGCCAGGGTCCGCGCATCGGTCGGCTGCGCATAGCGGGCCTTGGAGGCGTCGAATCCGTCCGGACGGCCCTCGTAGATTACGCCCTTGGTATCGACCATGAAGACATGCTCGCGCCGCACGCCGAGACCGACCATCACATCCACACAGGCCAGCGCCGCCGCGCCGGCACCCGAGACGGCCAGTTTCACACTGCCGATGGCCTTGCCCACCAGATCCAGGGCGTTCAGCAGTGCGGCGCTGGAGATGATGGCCGTCCCGTGCTGATCGTCATGAAACACCGGGATATTCATGCGCCTGCTGAGCTCGCGCTCGATGTAGAAGCATTCCGGCGCCTTGATGTCCTCCAGGTTGATGCCACCCAGGGTCGGCTCGAGCGCGGCGATGATCTCCACCAGCTTGTCCGGGTCGCGCTCGGCGAGCTCGATATCGAACACATCGATGCCGGCGAATTTTTTGAACAGGCAGCCCTTGCCCTCCATCACGGGTTTGCCGGCGAGCGGGCCAATGTCGCCCAGGCCTAGCACGGCCGTGCCGTTGGTCACCACGCCGACCAGATTTCCGCGTGACGTGTACTCGGCCGCGAGCGCCGGATTGGCCTGGATATCGAGACAGGGGTAGGCCACGCCGGGCGAGTAGGCCAGCGACAGGTCGCGCTGGTTCGACAGCGGCTTCGTGGGCGTGACGGCGATCTTGCCGCGGCTGGGGCTGCGGTGGTATTCCCGGGCAGCGTCGCGTAAGGCCTGTTCGGCAGTGGACAGATTCGATGCCATTAACGTGTCAACTCTCTAGGGTAGATAAGGATGTCCAGCAGATGACTAAGGCGATTGCCGGAGAATGATGTGCCAGATTGCGCAGGATTTTCGTCTGCCTTCAAGGAGCGCCGATAGGAGCATAGTTGGGCGATGTGACTGTCGGCGCGACGCGGAAGGCGGGCGAAAAGACCAGCGAGATGGTGCATGATTTGACAGAAATCGCCTAACACTCGGTTGCTGATTCATGACAATAAACCTCCAGAAAGTGCGATTCCTGCGGCGCAGCATCCCTGCCTTCGAGTGTGAACCCGGATGTCACGACTGTTGTGGGCCGTTGACTGCGTCGAGTGAAGAGATGGCCATGCTGCCCGTCAAGAGCGACGCGGAGCATGCCGTGGCGCTGGCAGAGTTTAGCTGCCCTCATTTGGGGGCCAATGGCTGCCAGGTCTATGCGGAGCGTCCGCTGATTTGCCGCTTGTTTGGTACCACGCAGCATCTCCCCTGCCCGCATGGCAGGCGACCGGAGGTGATGATCGATCCCCGCATCGAGCAGCAGATCCATCGCTACCTCGCGCAGGCGCGTCAGGTGCTGGTGTGAACGATATCCCTGCCTCCGCCAGAGTTCCACCCGCGACCACTCCAGTGCCACCGTATCCCCCGGTCTCAATCCTGAGCCCAGACACCGCCCGATGAAATCTGCTAGCCAGGGATAGCGTGCGGTCTTGGTCGCCGACGCGATCAGGCCCTCGGCCTCCTTCTGTGTCAACCAGCGATCCAGTCCCCTCGGCGCGTGCAACCGCCGTGATTCCCACGGGTTGGTGACTATAGCGCCGCGGCATTCTCGTGGAATATCAGATCCATTGCTTGGGAATCCCCCAGGGCGTCGGTGATCAACTCCAGGTCCCCGGGCTAGATAGGGCGCCGCGCGCGGGTCCCCGGGAGATCGCTTCCGAACAGCAAGGCGCCCGGGTTCTCCCGGTGGATGGCGAGCAAGGCGGGCCCAGGGTCGAAGTCCAGGCGCCCGAACCCGCTCGCCTTGACCCGGACCCCCCGGGCCACCAGGGCCAGCAGATGGGGCAGCCCGGCCCGTGTCAGTCCCAAATGGTCGATGACGACACAGGGCAGCCGGGTCAGCAATGGGGTCAGGGTTGGGAGGTCCGCCCCCTCCACGTAGAGCTCCAGGTGCCAGCCGGTCAGGTCGAAGGCTCGGCGCGCCAGCCGATCCAGGCTATCCAGGCTCCGGTGGGGGCCCGGGTGCAGGTTGATTCGGAGGGCCCTGACCCCGGCCCCATGGAGTCGCCGTATCTCGGCGTCCGGCACGTCTGACGGCAGTTGAGTAACCCCCACGAAACCCGGTCCCAGGGTCTGCAGGGCGGCGACTAGGTAGGTCTGGTCGCATCCCTGGAAGGAGCCGGAGATCACGGCGCCACCCACCACCGTCGCCGGGTCCAGTCCCAGTTCGGCCAGGGCACGCCGGTAATCGGTCACCGTGAAGGCGTTTGGCAGAAATCCCCGGTTTGCGACCAGGGGAAAGCGTGGATCGATGATGTGCAGGTGGCTGTCGAAGATCAGGCGCGGTCCGGACAGGTCGTCAGGGTGGACGGACATAGTAGGCGACAATCCCTATCGAATCTTCATCGTTTGTTCATTAACATTGAACCGAGTCGTCAATATACTTCCCTAACATAACTTAGAATATAAAGAAACCATCGGAGCCGACCATGACCGCCGAACGCCATTACTGCGCCCGACACCCACTGAGCCTGCCCGTCCAGGTGCTGTACGGGAAACGCCGCTTTTGCAGCGCCCGGGTGCGCAGTCTGTCCGTCCAGGGGATGTCACTAACCCTGCGGAACCTCACCCTGCCCCCCGGGACCCTGGTGGAGCTGGAGCTGGAGCTGGACGGTCCGGGCCGGGACTGGCTGGTGGAGGCCGTGGTCGTGCACAGCGCTGGGGCCGAGGTCGGTGTGCTGTTCCGTGAGCCCCAGCTCGAGCTTTGCCAGGGTCTGCTGCAGGCCGGAATGGCGGGCGCCGAGGAGGCCGGAATCGCCGCCATCAGCCCGCCAGCGCCAGCGACCCGCGCGGAGCGCCCCCAGCTCGCCCGCCACTGATCGTTCCACCTTAGAGCCATCCTAAGCCCGGGGCGTCTCGCCTACCGCCCATCGATTCTCCGCCTCGCTGGCCTTAGACCACCTTAGGTAGCCGGTTGGCCCGTGCCGGCCACAGTGCCAAGACCCCGAGCATCCCGAGCTTGATCAGCCCGAAGGGCAACACGCCCCGATAAATCTGGAACGTCAACGTCGTCACACTGGGCGGTGCCACCCCACGCAGGTAGAAGAGTGAGAAGCCGAAGGATGAGGTCAGGAAGGAGGTCTGGAGTTTCCGCCGGGCAAGCCGGTGAGGCGCGCCTTGACCACGGGATCCCCTTCAAAGCCGCGGAGCAGCAACAGGAGCGTGCCCGGCCCCGTAGCGCCAAGTACTGATGGAGCATGCTCACCCGTATGCGCCCATACCATCCCAGGGTGTAGGCGATGGAGCGCATGAAGAGGCTCGCGAGCAGGAAGGTAACGGACTCCTACAGGGCAATGGAGCCCTGATCGAAGGCGTATCGCAGCACCAGCACCAGAAAGGTCACCAGAACCATCCGCAGGGACAGCCAGGCCGTGGTCTGTCCAAGCCAGCAAATGACCCGGTCCGCAGCATCCGCGACGCGCAGCAGTCCCTTGGGCCGCTGGGGTCGGGGCTCGGCGGTCATGGGGAGTAGCGGTGCGGCGGCGGACTCAGGTCCGTACTGTATCGTGGACGCAACGGCCCGCCTCGGAGTGGCGGGCAGGGAAGGAAGGGACCGGCGGCCTCATTGCCAGCTGAAGAGGAGCCACTGGGGGATGTTGTTGTTGAACGGCGAGCGATCGCTCATGTCGATCATTCCATCCCCGTTGGTATCGACCAGGAAATAGGGGGGGCCGAACTGAGGCTGGATTCGGACCATGTACAGCAGGCCGTTCACCCGGTATTCGGTGATGATTTGCTGGCCCTCTTCCCGGATGGTGATGTCGGGCTCCACCGCTTCCCCCGTCACCGGCGATTCGACGGCCTCGGGTGCCTGGAGGAAGCCGCCCGCGCCCCCCGGCGGAGGTGGCGGGCTGATCGGGGCTCCGGGCTCCTGGGCCAGGGCGCCAGCGGTCAGGGAGGCGAGGAGGACGAGGGGCAGGGCTTTCATCGCGGCTTGTAGGTTCCCCGGGGAAGCGAGCATGCGCATGGTAGTACGAACCGTCGCCGAATGCTCGCCCGTGACGCCCCGAGGTCCCGCTGCCGGGTCGCCGGGAGGGCAAGGCTTCGGCATAATCGCGCTCCCCCCGACCCGGACCCCAGCCCACACCCAGACGCCATTCATGACGGGACTCAACCCCAGACAGCTCGAGGCGGTGCGCTACATCGGCGGGCCCTTGCTGGTGCTGGCGGGGGCCGGCTCCGGCAAGACCCGGGTCATCACCCACAAGATCGTCCACCTGATCCGGGCTTGCGGCCTGGCTCCGCGCCACATCTGCGCCCTCACCTTCACAAACAAGGCCGCCCGGGAGATGCGCGAGCGGGTCGCCCGCGAGGTGAAGGGTCAGCTTCGGGATGGGTCGGCGGAGCGCTCCGGCGCCCAGCGGGGTCGCGGGCTCACCGTCTCCACCTTCCATACACTGGGGCTCACGATCCTGCGCCGCGATGGGGCCCAGGTCGGACTGAGGACCGGTTTCTCCCTGCTCGACGCCCAGGATAGCGAGGCCCTGATCCGCGAGCACCTTCGCGGGGGCACTGCAGGCGGCGTCGGCACCGACGCCGTCACGGCGACCGCGGTCCAGACCCGGATCTCCCGCTGGAAGAACGACCTCATCACCCCGCAGCAGGCCCGGGAGGCGGCGGAGGATGCCTTCGAGGCCAGGCTGGCGGGGCTCTATGGGGCCTACGAGCAGAGCCTGCGCGCCTACAATGCGGTGGATTTCGACGACCTGATCCTGGGCCCAGTGAGGCTGTTGCGTGACCACCCCGATCTGCTGGAGGCCTGGCAGGGGCGTATCCGCTACCTCCTGGTGGACGAATATCAGGATACCAATGGGGCCCAATACGAGCTGGTGCGCCACCTGGTGGGGCCCCGCGGCGCCTTTACCGTGGTGGGTGATGACGACCAGTCCATCTACGCCTGGCGCGGTGCCAGGCCCGAGAACCTGGCCCGCCTGAAGGGTGACTATCCGACCCTCGAGGTCATCATGCTGGAGCAGAACTACCGCTCCAGCGCCCGCATCCTCCACCTCGCCAACCGGCTCATTGCACAAAACCCCCACGTCTTCGAGAAGCGCCTTTGGAGCGAGCTTGGGCCTGGCGATGCGCCACGAGTGCTTCAGTGCCGGGACGAGGCCCATGAGGCGGAGCGGGTGGTCTCGGAGATCCTGCATCTGCGCTTCACCAGCGGCACCCCCTTCGGCGACATCGCCATCCTATACCGGGGTAACCATCAGGCGCGTCCCTTCGAGAAGGCCCTGCGGGAGCACAAGATCCCCTATTTCCTGAGCGGTGGGACCTCCTTCTTCGCCCGAGCCGAGGTCAAGGACCTGATGGCGTATCTGCGCCTGCTCGCCAACCCGGACGACGACGCGGCCTTCCTGCGGGTGGTCAATGTGCCGCGTCGCGAGATCGGTCCCGCCACCCTGGAGGGCCTTTCGGACTATGCCCGGCGGCGCGAGATCTCCCTGATGGCGGCCTGCGGCGAGATCGGGCTCTCCCAGTCTCTGGCCGAGCGTCAGCGGGAGCGCCTTGGCGAGTTTTCGGCCTTGATCGCCACCTATGGGCGGCGTGCCGCATCCGATCCAGTGACCGCGGTGCGCGCCCTGGCTCAGGCCATCGATCTACCCGGCTGGGTGCGGGAGAACGCATCCAGCCAGGCGGTGGCGGACCGGCGGATGGAGAACCTGACCGAGCTGATCGACTGGCTGGGGGCCCTGAACAAGGGGGAGCTTCAGGAAAAGACCCTGGGGGAGATGGTGAGCCATCTGACCCTGATGGACGTGCTGGAGCGCCAGGACGAGGCCGCGGGCGGGGACCGGGTCCATCTCATGACCCTGCACGCCGCCAAGGGGCTCGAGTTTCCTCAGGTCTTCCTGGTCGGCATGGAGGAGGAGCTCCTGCCCCATCGCGCGAGCATCGAGTCGGACGCCATCGAGGAGGAGCGGCGGCTCGCCTACGTGGGCATCACGCGGGCCCAGCGAGCCCTGATCTTCACCCTGGCGCGGCGGCGCAAGCGCTACGGCGAGCTGGTCCAGACCGAGCCCAGCCGATTCCTGGCGGAGCTCCCGGAGGACGCACTCGAATGGGACGGGCGCCAGGAGGCCGATCCTGAGACCCGCAGGGCACGCGGCGTGGCGCATCTGGCCAGCCTGCGGGAGATCCTGGGTACCGATTGACGAGGACGGGTCCGCCAGCCTTGCGCCGGCGCCGCAGGGATGGCTATTGGACCTTAGAGACCATGTACTCGATCGTCGCCCGCAAGTCGTCGTCGGAGCAGTCGCCGCAGGTCCCGCGGGGCGGCATGGCACCCTTGCCGTTGATGACCGTCTGCAGCAAGCTGTCCATGCCCTGGGCGATGCGCGGCGCCCAGGCCTCCTTGTTGCCGAAGAGCGGCGCCCCGGCGGCGCCC
>JBGSUY010000555.1:0-2019 GCA_041753195.1 Chromatiaceae bacterium | reverse complement strand
ATCGAGGCCTTCCGCGCCCGGGGCAAGGGAGGCGCCACCGCCCGGCTGCTCGCCGACCGCCGGGCCGATCGCGAATCGGAATGAAGCATTACCTGCTCGACACCTCGGCCCTGCTGACCCTGCGTGACGGCGAACCTGGGGCGGATGAGGTGGCGGAAATCCTTCACCTTGCCCAAAAGGGAGAGGCGAAGGTATCCGGATGCTTCATCACCCTGATGGAGGTGCTGTACAGGGTATGGAAGGACGAGGGGGAGTCCGAGGGACGGCTCGCCTACTCCCAGTGCCTCGCCTTCCCGATCCATTGGGTCCACGAGAGCCGAGAGCTGCTAGAGCAGGCCGCGGCGCTCAAGGCCCAGCATCCTCTGTCCCTGGCCGATGCCTGGATTGCCGCCTGCGCGCAACTCCTAGGCACGGAGCTGGTCCACAAGGACCCAGAGCTGGCCCCCTTGCAGCTCCCGCAGCTCCTACTTCCTCTGAAACCGCCGACGGGGCCGACCTGAAGATTCAGAAGAACAGCCCCTCGATGGGTGAGGAGGCGGAGGCGAAGCGCTTGGGGGCCATGCGTCCGGCGAGATAGGCCTCCCGGCCGGCCTCGATGGCCTTGCGCATGGCGCTCGCCATGAGCACCGGGTCCCGGGCGGCGGCGATGGCGGTGTTCATCAGGACTCCGTCGCAGCCGAGCTCCATGGCCACGGCCGCGTCGGAGGCGGTGCCCACCCCGGCGTCCACCAGGACCGGGACCTTGGCGTTCTCGACGATGGTGCGGATGTTAAGGGGATTGCGGATACCCAGACCCGAGCCGATGGGGGCGGCCAGGGGCATCACGGCCACGCAGCCGATCTCCTCCAGGCGCCGGGCGATGATGGGGTCGTCGTTGGTGTAGACCATGACATCGAAGCCGTCCTTCACCAGGATCTCCGCCGCCTCCAGGGTGGCGATCACGTCCGGGAACAGGGTCCGTTCGTCCCCCAGGACCTCGAGCTTCACCAGCGTGTGGCCGTCGAGCAACTCCCGGGCCAGGCGGCAGGTGCGCACCGCGGACTCGGTGTCATAGCAGCCCGCGGTGTTGGGCAGGATGGTGTAGCGGTCCGGGGTCAGGACGTCCAGGATATTGGGCTCGCCCGGGGTCTGGCCGATGTTGGTGCGCCGCACCGCCACGGTGACGATCTCGGCCCCGCTCGCGGCGATGGCGCGGGTGGTCTCGTCCAGGTCTTTGTATTTGCCGGTGCCGACCAGGAGACGCGAGCTGTATTCCCGGCCTGCAACGGTGAAGCGGTCGGCAGGAAGATTCACTTCAGACATGGGTTACGGCTCCGGCAGAAAGGCAGGGGGTCCAGGATAGCGCAATCGGCTGGGGACGTCGGCCTCAACCCCCACCCACGGCGTGGATGATCTCCACGCGATCCCCCTCTCGCAGGGCATGGGCGTCGAAGCGGCTGCGCGGCACCAGCTCCGCGTTCACCTCCACGGCGATCCGCTTGCCAATGAGCCCCAGGCCCTCGATCAGGACCGACATGGGAGTGTCATCCTCAACCTGGGTCGCATTGCCGTTGACGAAGATCTGCATCACGGTGTCGCCTTGGATATCCGGCAGCTCGTCCAAATCGCCGATTCTAACCCAGGGGAAGCCGACCGCAGACGCCGGGGATCATCGAGGGCCGTCAAGATTGCAAATCCCGGAACGGCCCGATACCGTTGCCCCGCGGCCCCGGGCCAGCTCAGCCGGCCAGCTCAGCCGCCCGGGAGAACCAAAACGAGGGTCGATGGGACACCCCGTGGGGGTCCTAGCGGCAGACGATGCCTCCCGCGACAAGGCCGAGAACGAGAAGAGGGGTTGCCGTGAGTCAGTGGTCCGAGGATCTCATCTCGGAGGAGCGCGCCGCGACCCTGGATGGGCTCTTCCTGCTGCGGCTCCATCGCTCCCCGGACCGGGTGGCCTACCGCTACCACGAGCGTGACAGCGGCTGGCGCTCCGTCACCTGGCGCGAGATGGGCGACGCCGTGGCCCGCTGGCGCCAG
>JBGSUY010000554.1:0-8165 GCA_041753195.1 Chromatiaceae bacterium | reverse complement strand
GGGCGCGCCGGTCGTTGTAGAGGAGAGCCGCGGTCAGAGGCCTGCCGTTGCGGTCCGCGAGCAGCAGGGTCCCGGAGGTTCCGTCCACGCAAAGGGCCCTTATTTTGGCCCCCGCGCTGACCCCGGAAAGTCCGGCTGCAGTCTCCACCAGCAGGCTGCGCACCGCCCCCCACCAGAGCTCCGGGTCCTGCTCCACCCAGCCCTCGGCCGGGGTCAGGGGCCGCGGCAGAGGCCGTCTTGCCTCGACCAGGACGGCACCGGAGCCATCCACCGCCACCGCCCGACACCCGGAGGTGCCGAGGTCGATCCCGATGACGGCCTCGGGCGAACCGCCCATGGGGACGCTCAGGGTAGCTGCACCGCCACTGGGGGCCGCCAACCGGCCGCACGATGCTCGGCGACCACCGTGGTGTAGATGCCGCCGCGCACGTTGAAATCCGCCGTGAGCCGCATGAAGCGGGGGCCCGTGGCCTCCACCAGGTCGGCCAGGATGCGGTTGGTGACCGCCTCGTGGAAGGCCCCCTCGTCCCGGTAGGACCAGACATAGAGCTTGAGCGACTTGAGCTCCACGCACAGGCGATCGGGGACGTACTCCAGGGTCAGCTCGGCGAAGTCCGGCTGGCCCGTCTTGGGACACAGGCAGGTGAACTCCGGGACCCGAATCCGAATCGTGTAATCGTTCTCCGGGGCCGGGTTCGGGAAGGTCTCGAGGGATCGGCTCGGGGCACTGGGCATGGGGCGCTCTCGTATTGGGCGGCCGGGGCCAGGCTAGTCCAGCGCCCGGCCTTGGCCGAAATAGCGGGCCAAAAAGGTGTCGAAATCCACGTCGTCGGCGGCCTCGATCTCCTCCTGCCGCGCCCGGGACTCCTCCGCAAGCCTGGCGAACATGGCCTGGCGCTCCGGCCTCAAGGACCGGGCCTCGAGGCTGACCCGGTGCTCGTTGGAGACACGATAGGAGAAGTCGAAGAAGCCCTCGCCGCGCTGCCGCATCTCCCGCAGCAGGCACGCCGAGGGGGTGAGCTCGGCATCCCGAACCTTGGCACGCTGCAGGGCCAGGCTCTCACCCCTGGCCCCCCCCGCACCGTCGTCGAGCAGCTCGGCGACCGGCTCCATGGACTCCAAAATCTCCCTCGCCCACCGCTCGAGCGGGATCCCGCTGCCGTCCCGATTCAGGAGCAGGCCCGGCTCGCGCCCGCGATGGGCGCTGAGGATCTGATTGGCGTCGATGGCCCGCCGCTCCCGGGCTGCGATGCGGGGGCTGTCCACGAGGAGGCAGTGGAGCATCAAGGTCTCGAGGAAGCGGAGCTGCTCCATCCCCAGCCCCACGGGATCGAAGGCGTTCACGTCGAGAGAGCGCAGCTCCACATAACGCACCCCGCGACGGCGCAGGGCGAGCGTCGGCTTCTCCAGCCACTCGATGATCTGCTTGGGGCGCACCGTGCTGTAGTACTCGTTCTCGACCTGAAGCACATTGGCATTGAGCTGCTCGTAGCGTCCACCGACCTTGATGCCGATGGTCTCGTACTGGGGGCACGGGGTCTCGATGGCCCAGGTGAGGCTGCGGATATAGGCGTCCAGGCTGTCGTAGTTCGCCTTGAGGCCGGTGCCCTCTTCCTGTTGGTTCTGGTAGCCGATGTCCCCCATACGCAAGGACGTGGCATAGGGGTAGTGGAGGGTGTGGGCGTCGAAAGGCACCAGGTCCGTCTCCCGCCCCTGCACGAAGCTCGCACATACCGCAGGCGAGGCTCCGAACAGGTAGGGCACCAGCCAACCCACCCGCTGGAGGTTGCGGATCATGGCCATGTAGGACTCGGAGCGGAAGTGCAGTGGGTCGCCCCGATCGCCCTCCAGGTCTTGATAGCAGTCCCAGAAGCCGTCGCCGAAGGAAAAGTTGAAATGCACCCCGGCGATCACCTGCATGGTGCGCCCGTAGCGGTTCCCCAAGCCCCGTCGATAGGCGGTCTTCATGGCGGCCGCGTTGGAGCGGCCGTACACCGCCAGGGGGATGTTGCGCCCTCCCTCCAGCACACAGGGCATGCTGGTGGCCCAGAGCAGCTCGTCCTCCAGGTGCCGGTAGACCTCCGTGTGTAGATCCGCAAGGAAGGTCAGGACCTGGTCGGGATCCTGGAGGGCCGGGGTGATGACCTCGATCAGGGCCTCGGAGAAGTCCGTGGTGATGTGCGGATGGGTGAGCGCCGAGCCCAAGGCGGCGGGGTGCTGGGTCGCCGCGATGCGGCCGTCGGGGGACACCCGCAAGGCCTCCTTTTCGATTCCGATCCGATTGCCGGCTAGGATCCCCGCAGATTCAGCCTCGGCGAGGGCCCGCAGTCGGCGCTGCAGAACCTTGGGATCTGGAACCACGTCGCTTTCCTTGATTGATGGGGTCGCGCGGAGGTGGGGCCGTGCGTCCCGCCTGCCAGGGGGAATTGAGTGTCAGGACCGACTCCGCGCCTCGGGTGCGACACGCGCACCCACGGCGGGAGCCTGCATGGAGCAGGGTTCGTCAGTCCCGCATTGCCGCCCTGGGACGATCGGCACCTTCAGCCAGGACGCTGTCCGCGAGGACCCGAGCGGCCTCTTCCACCTGGATACGGGCGATGGCGTCTCGCTGGGCGTCGAGGGCCTCCTCGTCCACCTGGTCCGCCTCCTCGTCCACCGGCGTGATGCCGTGCGCCCGCAGGAAACGATCTTGCTCGTCCTTGAACAAGCGTTCCCGGCGCTTGCTCTCGGCGCGCCGGTCCGCCTCCCGCAGGGACACCTGAGTCTGCTTCTGCACCTCCTCCATCGCCTTGGCGCGCTGCTCCAGCATCTTGAAACCGGGGTCCCGGGCCACCCGTGCGGCCGACTGCCGGCTTAGCTGGGACGGGTTGGTGGAGCCCGCTCGGCGATAATCGGCCGCGTCGATGCGCGCCCAGGGCAGGGGGTTGCTCAGGGACCGCTCTCCGTACTCGCTGATGTCATCTCCGGACGGGAACCGAATGTCCGGCTCCACGCCCTTGAGCTGGGTGCTACCGCCGCTGACCCGGAAGAACTCCGCCATGGTGAGGCGCAGGCGCCCGAGGTCGTTGGAGTCCCCGGGCACGTAGCGATTGAGGTCCACCAGGGTCTGCACTGTACCCTTGCCGAAGGTGGGCTCCCCGATCACCAAACCCCGTCCATAGTCCTGGATGGCGCCGGCGAAGATCTCGGAGGCGGAGGCGCTGTCCCGATCGACCAGCACCGCCAGGGGCCCGCTATAGGCGACCCCCGGCTCCGGGTCGCGCTCCACCTCGACCTTGCCGAAGGCGTCTTTCACCTGGACCACGGGCCCGGTGTCGATAAAGAGGCCCGTCAGGGCCGTGGCCTCGGCCAGGGAGCCACCGCCGTTGCCGCGCAGGTCGATGACGATGCCATCGACCCCCTGCCCTGCCAGCTCAGTAACCAGCCGCCGCACGTCGCGGGTGGTGCTGCGGAAGTCGGCCTTGCCACGGGTCTCCGCCTCAAAGTCCCGATAGAACGCGGGCAGCTCGATGACACCGATTCGGACCCCAGGGGCATGGGGCATGCGATCGATGATGGAGGACTTGGCGGCCTGGTCCTCCAGCTTGATCTCGTTGCGCACCAGCGCAACCTCGCGGGCCTTGCCGCTGGACACCTCCGATTGGGGCAGCAGCTGGAGGCGAACCACCGACCCCTTGGGCCCGCGGATCTTGTCGACCACGTCCTGCAGGCGCCATCCCACCACGTCCTCGATGTGCCCATCCAGCCCCTGGGCGACCCCCACGATTCGGTCCCCCGAGGACACCTGGCCCGAGTCCCGTGCCGGACCGCCGGGGATGGTGCGCTGGATCACGGTGAACTCGTTGTCCGAGCGCAGCACCGCGCCGATCCCCTCCAGCGAGAGCTTCATACTGATGTCGAAGTTCTCGGAGGTGCTGGGGGACATGTAGCTGGTGTGGGGTTCCAGGGTCTCCGTGAAGGCGTTCATGAAGGACTGGAAGATGTCGTCCCCGGTGAACTGCTGGATCCGCCGACCCAGCCCGTCGTAACGCTGGCGTAACCGATCACGGATCTCCGCGTCATTTTTGCCGGCGATGCGCAGACTGAGGAAGTCGTTCTTGACGCGCTGGCGCCAGATCTCGTTGAGCTCCGCGTCGTCCTTAGGCCAGGGTGACTTGGAGCGGTCGAATTCGTAGCTCTCCGGGGCCGTGAAGTCGAATTCACGATCCAGAACCTGTAGTGCGTAGGCGACCCGCTCGTCGACCCGCATCCGGTAGACCCGGAAGATGTCGAAGGCGGCATCGAGCTCCCCGCGGCGCAGGTTGTCGTCGAGCCGCCGTGCCCCGCTGTTGAAGCGATCCACGTCGCGGGCAACGAAAAAAGAACGCCCGGGGTCCAGGGCCTTTAGGTAGTTGTCGAGCACCGACCGAGCGAAGGCATCGTCCAGCTTGACCTTACGGTAGTGGTAACGCTCCAGCACCTTGTTGATGACCACCGCCGTTTTCGCCTGGGCCTGACTCGGAAAGAGCTCCGACAGGGGGACCGGACGCGGCGAGGCGCTCGCCAGGAACACACCCAGCAGCAAGGCGGCGGCAAGGACGAGACGAAGTAGCGAATTCATAAACACTGCTCTAAGGGCATTGTTCGAGAGCGATTAGACCATCGGCAGACTCGGACGACCGAGCCCAAGGCGTCAGGCAAAGGCATGCGCCTAACCATCAAAGTAGGATCTAGATAGGACAATTTCAACGACTTAGGCGATTGCCGGAGAATCATGTACCAGATCGCGAAGGATTTTCGTCTGCCTTCAAGGAGCGCCGATAGGAGCATAGCCGGGCTATGCGACTGTCGGCGCGACGCCGAAGGCGGGCGAAAAGACCAGCGAGAGGGTACATGGTTTGACAGAAATCGCCTTAGAATCTCGCGGGACGGCACCCGACCGAGGATCAGCCCACGACGGCCGCCGATTACCGCAGGATCCTCCGGGCTCGCCCTTTTCTGCAACTGCTTGGAACAGAGCGTGGCGGCACCACCTTTCCGCACGCGTTGCCGACTCAAACAGCCATCAACGCAGGGGTTTGTCTGCGCCCCCGCCAATCCGTCCTCTGGACGCGACGGCATGGGGGCGGCACGGGACTTGTCGCTACTTCAGCTTACCGATGCCCAGCATCTGCAGGATGTACTTTTCATAGATCGGCTCCGAGGTGCCCTTCTTCATCTTGCGGATGAAGTACTTCTCGAATGCGATCTTGGCCATATGCACCCACTTTCCCTTCTTGAACCAGGCCACGTTACGTGGCGGTATCTGGGGCAAGGCCACGAAGGCGGCGCCGGTGTCGCCCATGTCCGCTAGACAGATGGCGTTCCAGGTAGCCAGCGTGGTGCCTTGCTTTCCCTTGAGCTCATCGGCGATGTTGTGCACGATGGCGGTGACCATGGACTCAATCATATAGCCGGTCTTCGGGGCGCCGGTAGGCACTGCCGTGGTCTCCACCGGCGGTATAGCGATGCAGACCCCGGCCGAATAGATGTTCTTATAGGTCGGGTTACGTTGATGATCGTCTACGAAGACAAAACCGCGGGGATTGCATAGACCCTCGACCTTGGCCACGCAATCGACCCCGCGGAAGGCCGGCAGCATCATGGAGTACTTGAAGTCCAGGGTGATGTCCTTGACCTTATGCCCCACGTCGTCGTATTGCTCGATGAACATCTTTTCAGGCTCGACCTTGGTCACCTTCGCATTGGCGATCCACTTGATGTCGTGGGCGCGCAGATCGCTCTCCAGAAACCCCTTGGAGTCCCCCACGCCACCCAGACCCAGGTGGCCTATATAGGGCTCCGAGGTGACGAAGGTCATGGGTACCTTGTCGCGCATCTTGCGCTTGCGCAGATCCGCATCGAGGATGAAGGCGTACTCGTAGGCGGGGCCGAAGCAGCTGGCGAAGGGCATGGCACCGACGACGACGTGACCCGGCTTCTCCAGAAACTCGAGGTAGTCCTTGTAGGACTGCTCGGCATGGTCCACGGTGCAGACTGAATGGGTATTGCCCCCGTGGGGGCCGGCACCCTCCACCTCCTCGAAGGCCAGCTTGGGACCCGTGGCGATTACCAGATAGTCGTAGCCGACCTCCTCGCCGTCCGCCAGGATGAGCCTGTTGTTGGCTGCGTCGATGGTCTCGCAGCGCTTGGCGATGAAGCCGATCCCCTTGCGCTCGAGGTGAGGACGGATGTCGAAGGTGATGCTCGCGCGGTCGCGCCAACCGACTGCGAGCCAAGGATTAGACGGGACGAACTGAAAGTAATCGCGCTCGTTGACCATGGTGACCTGGTGCTCCTTACCAAGCTCCGCGCGCAGCTCATACGCGCAGGGCATCCCACCAGTTCCAGCGCCGAGAACCACAATGTGTGCCATGGGGAGGCTCCTCGATAATTGATGGTAGCAATTAGGGGTACTCTGGGGCGCCCTTGTCTTGTCGGACCCGCCAGACTTTACGCCGTCGGCCTGCCCCGCCCCCAGAGGTTCGACCCACCTGAGTGGGGCAATCGCGTTCGGCAGATTATCAGAGCTCGGCGCAGTCTGCGGCCCAAAAACTCGTTAGCCTATCAAGACCTGCCCACCTGGAGCCCCTCCCCGAGACGGCCCAGCGGTTCCGATGTTGATTGGGCCCCCGGATTCCGTCGCTTGCATACGCTGGGCGAGTCGAGACCAATCGACACCGCACAGGGGCCGCGCCAGGGCATGGACCCGGCGTGAGGCGATCGCCTCGCGCCGCTCACGGATCGATCAGTCTCCGCCACCCTTTTGGTAGACCTTGCGCCGGTAGAGGTCGGTGCGCCGGCTCACTACCCGATCGACGAAGAGGAGCCCGTCCAGGTGGTCCAGCTCGTGCTGGACCGCCCTCGCCTCGAAACCCTCCATCGCGTAGGTGTGGGCCTCGCCCTCCGGGTCCTGGGCCCGCAGCTTGATGCGGGTGGCACGGATGACGTTGCCGGTGAAATCGGGCACCGAGAGACAGCCCTCCCGGCCGATCTCGAACCCCTCCCAATGGGTGATCTCCGGATTGATCAGCACCAGGTAGCCGTGGCTCGCCGTCTTGGGGCGCCCGGACACGTCCACGATCAGGATGCGCTGGTGCCGGCCCACCTGGGGCGCCGCGATCCCCACGGCGGCGGGGCCCGCCCGGCGGGTGTCCTCCAGGTCCGCAATGAAAGCGCGGAGCTCCAGGTCAAAGGACTCGACCGGCTCGGACACCCGCTTCAGGCGTTCGTCCGGCAGCTTGAGGATGTCCAGAACCGGCATGGCGCTAACCGATCAGGATCTCGACCGGGGCCACGTCCGCGGAGATACCCTTGGCCGCGAGACCGGACAGGGCCTGCTCCAGGGATTCAAGGGTCTGCTCGCAATAGCCCTGAATGTTCATGATGTAGACGGGCTTGGCGGCATCCCCCGCGACGTCCGACTCGAGCTCCAGGATGTTGAAGCCCTGATCGGCCAGGATCTCGGTGACGTCCGCCACGATCCCGGCCCGGTCAGCGCCGGCCACCCGCACCTGGATGTTGGGCACCAGATGCTGGTGCAGCCCCCCGCGCACCGGGTCCAGGTGCAGGCGCAGCCCCAGCTCCCGGGCGACCGGGTCCAGGGCGGTCTGGAGCTGCTCGCAGCTACGCTCCCCACCTACCATCAGCATGATGGTGAAGTTGCCCCCCAGCCTGATCATGGAGGCCTCGCCCAGGTTGCAGCCGGCACCGTAGAGTGCCCGGGTCACCCGGGCGACGATCCCCGGACGATCGGCCCCAACCAGGGTCAACATGGTCCACGCGGACATTGGGTCACCTCCTCAAGTCGTCATTTCGGGGCGAGCCAGATCAGGCTCGCCATGCGCCCGGTCACGCCATCCCGGCGGTAGGAGAAGAAACGGCTCGGGTCGGAAAACGTACAGTACCCGCCCCCGTAGACAGACCTCACGCCGGCCCGCTCCAGCCGGCGGCGGGCCAGGGTGTCCAGGTCGGCCAGCCAACGCCCCCCCATCTGGGGGCGAAAGGCCCGACCGGCCCCGGAGTCGGCGGCGAGGAGCTCATCCCGGACCTCGGGTCCCACCTCGAAGGCGTCGGGACCGATGGCGGGACCCAGCCAGGCCAGGACCTGCCAGGGATCCACCGCGAGCGCTCCCACGGCCTGCTCC
>JBGSUY010000553.1:0-3131 GCA_041753195.1 Chromatiaceae bacterium | reverse complement strand
GCAACGGCAGGGACTCGCCGCGCTCGCGGCCCCGGGGGATGCCGAGCAGGTGGCGTCCCGCTGGTCGGAGGAATGGCAGGGGCGCTGGCCCAGCTCCCGCCGAGAAGGCACGGGGCCCCTGGAGGTCTTCAGCCGGGAGTTGAGCGCCCACCTGGCGGCGTTTCGCAACGCAAGTCCGGACACCGCCTGGGGCCTGCGCCACCAGCTGCGGGACCGCCTGCGGCTGCGCTTCCACCAGCGCCTCCTGCAACCCCTGACCGTCTTCCTCTACCTCGCCCTGGTCCTGCTCGACCTGGAGCGGCTGCGCGGGGACCTGCTGCGGCGTTGCATCTTTTCTCCGGGGTTTCAAGTGGAGTCCCACGGCGGGCCCCTGCGAGGGCAGGCGCCATGATGCTAAGACCCGCCTCCACTCGGTGGTTCGAGGTGCTTTGCCCTCGCGCCGAGAGCGTGCGCACGGTCACCGCCCTGGCCAGCACCGGCGCCATCGAGATCGAGGTCCGCCAACGGGCCCCCAGCGAGCTGCCGGTCCAGCAACTCGCGGAAGGACTCACGGAGTATCAGGCCCTGGCCCAGCGCTACGGGCGCTACTGGGCACGCGGACACCTCCACCAAGGGGTGCTCGTCGAGGCCCCGTCGATGGTCTTGGAGCGGGCCCTGGCCCGGATCGGAGCCTGGCGGCGCGAGGTCGACCCCCTGATCGACATCCTCCAGGGCAGTGAGGAGGAGCTCATCCGGCTTAAATGGCTCGCCCAGATCATCGAGCGGATCGCCGAGAGCCCACTGGACTTCGGGGCCGTGGCCCGCAGCGGCCCCATCCTCGGCACCTTCTGCGCCATCCTGCCGCGGGAGGCGGAGCTCACCCTGCCCGAGTGGGCCATCCCGCGGAGCGTCCCATGGGAGCAGGAGCGCTGCTACATGTTCCTGGGTCCTCGGGACCTCCTGGACCAGCTCAAGCTGCTGGTCCAGGCCGTGAAGGGGCGCATTATCGAGCGCCCCCCCTGGCTGTGCGGCAATGCCAGGGATTCATTGGCCCGCATCCGGGCGCGCCGGGAGTTCCTCTCCACACGGGTGGTGCACCTCTACGCCGAGCTCGACTCCCTGTTCGAAGACTACGACTTGGACCACGCCCTGGGGGAGGTCAGCGGGCTCGCCTGGTTCGCCGAGCACGTCGGCGGCCTTGAGCGCGCCGGGGAGACCCTCGCCTGGGTCACCGGCTGGACCGACGATCTGGACGGGAGGCGGCTGGTGGAATCCCTGTGCCGCAGTCAGGCCCACGCCCTGCTGCGCCTCGCTGCGGCCCCGCCTGGACTGATCCCGCCTCAGGTCCTGGATAATCCCCCCTGGATGCGGCCCTTCGAGCTCTTCGCCCGGGCCTTCGGGGTCCCCGGCACGGACGAGGCGGACCCCACGCCCGTGGTGGCGGTGGTGGTGCCGCTGCTCTTCGGTTACATGTTCGGTGATCTGGGCCAGGGGGCGGTGCTTGCCGGTGTCGGCTGGTGGCTCGCCCGGCGCGGGCATGAGCTGGCCCGGCTCCTGATCCTGGGGGGCCTCTCCGCCATGGTCTTCGGACTCCTGTTCGGCAGCGTCTTTGCCCGGGAGGACCTCATCCCGGCCCTGTGGCTGCACCCACTCCATGAGCCCATCACGGTGCTGGCCGTACCCCTGGTCTTTGCCGTGGGCCTCCTGACCCTCGGTCAGCTCTTGAACGCCTTGGGGGCCCTGTGGCGGGGTGAGCTCCAGCGCTGGCTGCTGCGGGACCTGGGCTTCCTGGTCCTGTACCTGGGGCTGGTGGGCGCACCCTGGCGCCCGGACCTGGGGTGGCTGGCCCTGATCGGCGGCCTCTGGTACCTGATTGGATCTTTCCTGATCCATCGTGAGCTCCTGGGCGCCCTCGCCGCCATCGGCCACCTCCTGGAGTCCGGGATGCAGATCCTGGTCAACACCTTGTCCTTCGCCCGGGTCGGGGCCTTCGCCCTGGCACACACCAGCCTGTCGGTGGCCGTCGTCACCATGGCGGACGCCGCCCCCTGGTGGGGCGCCGCCCTGATCCTGGTGCTGGGCAACGCCCTGATCATCGCGCTCGAAGGGCTGGTGGTCTCTATCCAGACCACCCGCCTGGTGCTCTTCGAGTTCTTCAATCGTTTCCTGCGGGGGACCGGGCGGGTGTTCAGACCCCTGCCCGCACCGCCGCTCGTCGTGGAGCCGTCTCGATGAGGGGGCGGAGAATCCGCGCCAGGCCCGCCGCCACACCCATCGTCTCAACTGGAGGTTAACCATGAACCGTCGAATCCTACTGGCCTCCCTGCTGGTCCTCGCCATGAGCCTGCTGGCGGCGCTGTCCAGCGTCCTCGTCTGGGCACCCCAGGCAGTGGCCGAGGAGGTGCTGGCGATCGAGACCACGGCCATCGACCCCGGGGTCCTGCGCTGGGGCTACCTGGCGGCAGCCCTGGCCACGGGTCTGGCGGCGCTGGGCGCCGCCATTGCCGTCGCCTCGGTGGGTGCGGCCGCCGTCGGCGCCATGGCGGAGAAGCCGGAACTGTTCGGCCGGGTGGTGATCCTGGTGGGGTTGGCCGAGGGCATCGCCATCTATGGGGTCATCATCTCGGTGCTGATCCTGAACCGCCTGAGCTGAGGGGCCGGGCCATGGCCCTGTGCGCCTTCCTGGGTGACGAGCTCTCGGCCCTCGGCTTCCGCCTGGGCGGGGTGGAGTGCCACAGCCCCACCCCGGCGGAGACCCCGGACCTGTTCCGCGGCCTGCGGGAACGGATGCAACTGATCCTGCTGACCGCGGAGGCCGCCCAGGCCCTGCCACCGGATCTCCTGCGCAAGACCCAGACAGCGCAGCGACCCTTGGTCCTGGTGATTGCCGATGTGCGCCGGCGCGTCCTCCCCCCGGACCAGGTGGAGCAGGTGCGGCGCCAACTGGGGATGGCGGAATGAAACTGGAAGAGCGCGAGCAGGGTTTACTCAGGCTGGTGGACGCCTACCGGGAGGCGGAGTGCCGCGCCCTTCTGGAGACAGCCCGCCAGGAGGGGGCAGAGCTCATCGGCAGGACCTACCAGCAGGAGCGCGCCCGCCTGCACCAGCGGGTGCTCCGCGGTAAGTTCCGCGCCGAAATACAAGCCTTCTTT
>JBGSUY010000552.1:0-1791 GCA_041753195.1 Chromatiaceae bacterium | reverse complement strand
GTTCGCCTCGATGAGCCGGAGAAGCGCCTCGGCGCGCGCGGCCGGGATGCCGCCGTCCTCGCCCTCGGGGCGCAGGCGCACCTTGATCTTGAGCCTGGCGTCCGAGGGCCGCACCATCACCGCGAGATCGCCGGGCTCGATGGCGGGCGCGTCTCCCGCGACTTCGGAGACGACCGCCTCGGCGTTGATGTCGGTCGAGCTCATGACGATCAGCGTGGCCTTGGCGTTCTTCGGGTCACTGGCGGCGCTACCGGTCACCGTCCCGGCGTAGACCCGAAGCTCGGCACCGGTGCCCATTCCGGGCAGCGGCACGCCGCTGAGCTTCGCGATGGTCTTAGGGGCACCGTCGATGGTCCGTTGCTCGACGGCCGTGACGTCCCAACCGAGCGGGCGTCGGCTGCCCGAGGCAGCGAACACGGCGCGATTCAGGTCACCCTGAAAGTAGGGAATCTGATAGCTCCGCGCCCTGACCAGGGGCGGCACCTGCCGAGCCACCTGGGCGTAGGTCGGCGGCGTATCCGTCCCCCGGGAGAGCACCTCGATCAGCGCGGCGGTGAAGATGCCCTCCCCGCCTTCTTCCAATGCCGGCGTGCCGTCACTAGCCGCCGTGAAGGCCACCAGGCTGGGCATGGCTTGCGGCCTCCAGGAGCTCTTGCGGGCCTCGGCGGTGCCCATCTTGGGGCAGGCCAGGGCCGGATCGTCGGCCTCCTGCCAACGCGCGACCAGAGCGGACGGACCCCGCGTCGCGCTGCCGGAATTGCACGAATCGAAAATCACGACGGGGCGATCGGTCTTATCGGTCAAGCGGCGCAGCAGGGCGTGCAGATCGTCGTCGACCAGGTCGCCGATGCGGTTCGCCCCGCTCCCCGTGCGGGCGTCATGGAACAGGAAGGTCTCGTCGCATTGATCCCCCTCCTCGTCCCCATTGAGGTCCCTGATCTGGGAGCCGTGCCCCGCGTAGTAGAAGACCGCGACATCGTTCTTCCCCTCTCGCGTCCCTTCGATAAGCACGCGCTCGAACGCCTCCTTGACCTTTTGGGTGGTGGCATCCGCATCGGTGAGCAGGCAGACGTTCTCCTTCGGAAACCCATAACCTTGGCCCAAGTTGCCGGTCAGCAGGTCGTAGACCTTGCGGGCATCTTTCGGCGGTCCCTGAAGATCCGTGACACGGTCGCTGGCGTAGTCGCCGACGCCGACGATCAGTGCCAGCCGCCGCTCGCCGTTGGTGTCGCTCCAAGGACCCATCGGGCAGAGGTCGGGCGCGGCACAGGCCGGCAGTGCGATGCAGGCCAGCAATCCCCCGATCCACGTGATCAACGATCTTGCAGCTCTCGGTGTCTCTTGTCGCATTGGGCTCACTCCCTCGTTGGATGCCGATGTGTTTCGGCCATTCGCAGTGACTCGATACCGCGCCCCTGCACTTCGTGGACTTGCCATTGCGCGGAATTCCCCGCTCCACTCGCGGGCGCTTGCACCCTTTGGAAGCGCTGAAGAAAGCCCTCCTAGCGCGTTTCAGCTCGCGCTCCGAGAGGCACGACTCTCGGAGCCCTCCATCTTTCAGGCCCCCAGGCGCCTGAAAGATAGCGGCACGTCCCTGTGCCGCGGGAAGCGCTGACGGTTTCAGCACTTCCCTTTACAACCAATTCCCCATCAGGATGAACGGCGCCCAGTAGTAGGGATGGGCATAGCGGTGCTGCGCGCTCTCCGCTGCGCCCGCGGCGTCTCCCCCTGCATGATCCCAGGCCACCCCGCGGGAGCTGCGTTGCCCTGCCCCGCCGGCTTGTGCCGCCG
>JBGSUY010000551.1:0-35282 GCA_041753195.1 Chromatiaceae bacterium | reverse complement strand
AGCGAACAGCCGGGTTCGACCTTCAGCGCCGCGCCCTTCCATTCAATCGACGGCGCCGCGGTTATGCCGCGCTGGTCGCTGACGAGCAGGCACAGCTGGGCGGAAACAACCTCCACCCGGGAATTTTCCCTTTGCGCCAATTCCGGGCCCGCCGGAAAAACCACGCTTCCATCCACCCGGCCCTTGCTCTGGAACACATTGGCCTTGAAGATGCCGCGATACCGCTCCTGCACCGTCAGCGCACCCTCGTAGGTGAACGCCTCCGGAAAAACAAGGACGCCGCGAACCTCGCTCATCTCCTTGTCGTACCAGGAATCCTTGTCCTTGTTGTAGAGCCGCTCCGTCCACCATTCGCGGACCGCGAGGTTGAACACCGGCCCCGTCATGCATTGCCGCCCGGCATAGCTTTCCGCAATGCTGCGCTCCACTTCGCCCAAGCGGTTTTTGCGCTCCCGCGCCAATCCACCGATCGATGAAAGCACCAGCAGCAACACCAGCGACACGCCCCCTAGCACGAGCAGTTTCAACACCATTCCGCGCCCCATTCCCCACCTCCATTCCCGGCTCCCGCCGTCAACCCTTCTATGGAGCACCTTCCGGAAAAAGCATTCAAACAAAACCCATACAAGTTGTGTGTGATTTGGTTCCCCCGGAAATTTCCATCACCGTTGCCAGATGCACGTGCCGTTTTTGCGGACTTCGCGGATGCGGTGGAAGGGGATGGTCGCGGATTCCCCGCCGATGCATAGGGTGAAGGTGGCGTGGTTGCCCGGTTCCACGTGCAGGGCTTCGAGCGGATGGAATTCGACCGAACCGGTCACGCGGTCGTAGATGCCGATTTCAAACACCCCCTGCCCGAAGGCGCCGTCCCACCGGATGCGGTTGAGCAGCTGGCGTATCGTTTCCATGGCGGAAGGCTGCCAAAAACCCCGTAAAAAGGGCACAAAAAAGGACGGCGCGTGGAAAAGAGGAGGGAAACCACACGCCGCCCAAGTGAAACCCAAACCACGAGCTTCAATACTATGTACGCTGCCCAATCGAATTTTTTGCTTTTTTTCGTGAATTTTTTTTGGCACCGAACCCGCTATGTGCAAGGCGTGGCGGCCAATCCCGGCAAATGAACCCTTTGACGGGGCCTTGGTCGAACCAAATGAAACTAGGAGGGTAACTATTCAGGTGGGGAGTTCAAGCGAGAGTCAAAATCAGGAAGTTTCCCTTGAAAGAGTAGATCGAGTGCAGTGGTGGCGCTGATCGCGTGTTTCCGGCAGGTGGATAGATAACTTCGGATCCGGCAAAAGATTTTGGCTCCGTCCATGGAACGGAAACATCCGGATATTTTTTGCTGCACTTTGGTCATCCGGAGGTCTTGCTCTCCTTGATTGTTGGTAAAGGGTACTTCGGGGGCGGTCATGAATCGCAAGGCGTCGTCTTCGTAATCGCGCAGTCGCTCCAATAGGTTTCGCGGTTTTGTTCGCTTCGGCCGTCCTCGTTTTTTCTTGTTTGGGTTTTCTTCGGGCGGTGGACATTCGGTTTCGCCTTCGTTGATGATCTTACGATATTGGATGCGGTAGGCGGCTTGTGTTTGCGGATCGAGTACCCCGCCTGCTTCGTGGGCTTTGACGTTTATTTCTTCGAGCAGATCCTGCATGGTTTTGGCCCATTGTTGGCCATATTGCTCAGAAGCGCAGGTTAACTCGCGTAGGTGGTGGGCGTTGCACAGCGCATGTTGGCATGGATATTTGTAATAGGCTTTCCAGTGGTCGTGGCAAAGGATTCCGGTGAAATGCGGAAGGATGTCGAGTGCATCAAAGGCTTCGCTTCCCCGTTTTTCGTGCGGGAAAAGCATGGTCCAATATTCGCTCGAAAAGCAGTGCAGCCACCGCCGTTTCCCGTCGATATTGATACCGGTTTCGTCGGCATGAGCCACGGTCGATTCGGTCAGCTTTTTCTTGGCCATCTCCTCGAACGACTCCAGTAATTCATACGCTCGTTGGTTAAAATTGAACAGTGTTCCGGCGCTCAGTGGCAGATCGACCTGTTCCGAAAAGTAGTCCGTAATCCGGTCATACGGCAACAACTGAAACTGCGACATATAGACCGCGTGAGCTTTTACGCCGGAGCCGTATTGTGCAGGTTGCGTGACCCCTACGGGAAATTCCGCGACAAAGCGGCCCCCCGTTTCGTCCTCGAGTATTTCGGCACGATACTCCGTAATCACGCGCGTAATCTGAATATCGAACACCTGCCGACTCTCATAGCCCACGTTTTTATACTTCCCCTTCGGCAATGATTTTTTATCAACGCTCAGCTCCTCGATGATATCCGGTTGATCCACTTTTGTTAACGTGGTTCCCTTATGACCGAGCTGTCCGCCCGGCTTCTTTTCGCCTTTTTTTCGTGCTGATTTTTCGCGGTTGGGATCCGTCGAAGGAGGCTTACTGCTATTGCGACTATTGAGCCCCAGGCGATTAAGCAACAGCGTAACAATCAGCATTAAAAGCTCGATCAGTGATCTCGTCGTCGCCGACATGCCGGAATCGTTTTTTAACTGATCTTTAACTCGCTCCAGCGAGGCAGATATATCTATGTTTTCAATCGTCATATCTCAAAACCCAGTGCGCAATTCCTTCCACACGCAAACCATAACATGGGTTTTAAAATTGAAAATTAGGTCACGGAAAGGGCCCAAAGAGCCCGGAAAAATTTCTGCCGCAACCGCCCGCCGCTTGCAAGATAAAGAAGGCTCCACGTGTAACTGTGAGGCATTGAGAACCCTTTACGCGGAGAGCTTGAAAAAGTCGCGACTTCTCAGAAAAACGAGCAAAAATGCGTCAAGGATAAAATTCGATAAAAATCACTTTTTTTGAGAGAGCGGGGTAGCGAAAAAAGTGGCCTGCTGAATAGTTACTGGGGCGGTTTGTATCCATCGGCACACTCAAGCCGGTCCAGCCCTGATCGTCGGTTAAGATGAGAACAAAATTGGGATACTGCCGCACATCCAGGGCGACCGTCCAGGTTGCGTTCGAGCCAAGGCCGTCGTGCGTCGTGTAGGTAAAGCTGTCGGCGCCGACATAAGTTGTCGCGGGGGTGTAAACGACATGGGTGCCGCTGATGAATGCCGAGCCATTCGTTGGTGCGGTAAGGGAAACCAGCGTCAGTTCGCTGCCACTATCGTTGCGCAGCACGTCCAGCACGTTGCTGCTGCTGTTGCGCAACACCTGATAGCGGTCGCTGTAATCCACTTCTTCCTCCGGATCCGTCACGTTCACCGTGAGCGTCGCGAGGCGGATGCCGTCGCCGACCGTCGTGGAAAAGGTGATCGACTCGCCCGCATTGAGCGGAAGCGCCAGACCGGTCACATTTGCACTTGTAGTGCTTTGCGATCCGCCGGAGGTCGGTGTGACGTACGTGCAATTATCCGAGCCGGTCAATTCGTTCAAGGAAAACCCCGAAACCGTCACCGCGCGATTGAACGCGAAGGACGCCGTTTCGCCAATCCCCAATCGTCCCGCCCCCGAACTGGTCCCATTGCCACCACCAATCCCGTTATCGGCCGAATTGAGGGTGTTGGGCGAACTGGTGGCGGTGAGGTCGAGCGTCGTTCCATCGCCCACGGCGATGTCTGCGATGTTGACTCGATTTGTCAGAAGATCGTCGCTTAACGGATTGCTTCCCTGCTCCAGATCGGCGTTCTGCGCGAATTGAAAATTCAGCACCAACGCCGGGGCCGTTGAGGCCCAACCCAAGTTCAAGACGATGAGTAGAAGATATGATGAGTATTTCATAGGATACGTTTTTTTTTATGTCACGGAACGGAGCCCGACGCCCACTATAGCAGATTATTAATCGGAGTAGCCGATGATTCAACGCGGATTATCGGCGCAAAAAAGGCCCCGGCAATCACCATGCCCAGGGGCGTTTGTTCGTGAACGACGGTGATCGTCTGGGAGCCCGTGGGATCGGAGAAGAACGCGCCATATCCGGCGGCGCTGAGATCCGCAACCACATAGATTCCGCTTCCGAACGACGTTGTGCCGAGGGTCATGGCAGTTACGGCAATGTCGGTGCTGTTGTAGAGCTTGCCGGTGCCGGCAATTTGCAGGCCAAATGAGGCATTCGCTCTAGAGATGGGCGGAAGTTCAAGTAAGCCGGTTGTTACATCGAATATCCCCGTAAATCCCACCGTGCTGATTGTGTTTTCAAACACAACCCGAGTGGTGGCCGCCGCTACCGTCTTCTCGATATGGATCGTTCCACTACCGGCCAATACTCCGCTGCGGAAGATTAGATTACTGCCGTCAGGGTCTGCGTTTCTCAAGTTGCCGCTATTCAGCGTAAAGGTGCCCGCCGACCCATCCTGGGTGAGGTCTAGGGTAAAGCTTCTGGTCGCGCCGCCCTCACGGGTCGTTATGGTGCCGCCACTCAGCACCATATTGTTCATGGTCAGCGAAGCCGCAGCAGTACTTACTGGTCTCACTTTTCCAGCTTGCACGGTCAGCGTCTGACCATAAAAGGTTGTTGCTGTACCGGATGTTTTAATATGGGCAGCGTTGTCAATAAGCCACTCGTTGGTATCTCCGTCGGAAGGTGCAGTCCCATAACTCCATTTGGTGGAGTCGTTAATAGCACCAGTCCCAGTGGACGTGTACGCTGCGGCCTGTGCCAGCGATACGGTCAAGGCACCGCATGCGATCGCAAGCATTGCTTTTTTATCCACCTTTTCCCTCTTTTTGTTTTCAGGAGAGGATTGTCTCTCCTGTTGTTTTCCGCATCGCTGTGAATGCTTTTAATACATCCCTTTGGCGATACCCGGCCGCAGTCGCCAGTAGCATGCGATAGTCATCTATGTTTTCAACGCACATCATTGCTTGATCGGGGGTGTTTGCAATAGGACTGGTGCGCCAAAATGTTGGATTCCCCGCCTGTTTTTTGCATGAAGGACCGCAAATAACCGATAACCCTAAAACCGAGATGGGCCACGGAACACACCGAATACGCGGAATGTAAGATGCATATTTACAACAGGTTGCATTCTACCAGGATCTGTCCGATGGGTTTCGTGTCCGTGGTGATGCCATTCCCGCATCTAAGGTAAATGCCTGCACAGCAACGGAAAGGCATGTGCAGGACGGTTTGAGGCATGAATCCTCCTGCCTTATTCCTCCTACTTGATCAAAAGCCGGATGAACTGCTCGGTCTTGGTCTCGGTCGAGACGCGGTTGGTGACGGTGTCGAACTCGGCATCCAGGGGCCCAATGCCGATTACTTCGACGCCGTTGGTCGTCCAGTCGGGCGAAACGAGATCATCGGCGACTTCGACCGTGTAGGCGATGCCGCTGTTGGGTGCGCTGCGCTGGGCGTGGACATAATCGAGCCAAGTGGTTCGGGTTCCAAGGGTGGGGACTTGGCCGCGGTCGGCGGGGTTGGTCGGGTTTCCGCCCAGCGCATATTCGGACAGGTTCGGGAGGCTGTCCTGGTCGTCGTCGTCGGTTTCCGAGCCGGACACCGCATGGCTAAATGCCCAGGCTTGATACGGCGTGGCGGAATCTTCGATGTCCAGCATGCCATCGCCGTCGCTATCGCCGAGCCCTTCGTTGGCGTCGGGGATGCCATCGTCATCGAGGTCGCCATCGGAGGCGCGCACCCAGTCGATTTCAAAGGTTGCGCCGCTAACGTCGATCGGGTCGAAGCGCAGGTTGACGATGGTTTGCCCGTCCCATTCGGGATGGCCGGCGAGCGGAACCACGATCGCCTGCCACTTGTTCTTTGTGGTGTAGGCGATATCAATGCGTCGGCTTGCGGCAAAGTCGGTCGTGACGGTATTTCCCCAGAAAAACTGAAAATCGCCAACGGCAGTGGCCTTGAACTTGACGATGATGGAGGGTACGGCGGTGGCATTAAATTGGAAACCCTCCCAGGTGAGCCGGGGATTGGTGTTGGTTGCGGTGCCTTTGATGCTGCCACCGACGACGCTTTGGTTGGTGATGTTGAGCGCCGCGTTCCAGCCGTCGAACGAACCAGCGGCGTTGAACTCGAACGCGAAGTCGCCCGCTTGGGTGGGATTGCGCCCGGCGGCGGTTTCCCGGGCGTCGGATGTACCGTCTCCGTCGCGATCCGGCATCAGTTTGAAAATTCGCAACATGCTGGGTTCAGGGAGTTCGCCGACGCGAGGAAGGTCGTTGTTGGGGGGCAAGGTTTCCCATCGCAAGATGTAGCTGGCTCCAACCTCCGAAGGGGTTCCGACGTCGATTGCACGTTGGAGTTCAATTTCGGGAAACGCAATCTGGAGCTTATTCACGCGTTCGGGATACTCTTTTGCGATAGTGATTTCCCTATCAATGGGTTGGAGTGTTGCTTCGTCGATGACGATCCGTCCGCTTCCATAATCCTTGTGTTGATAGGCGATGGTGAAGATTCCCGGCTCAACCCGGTTAAGCCCGCTGATGTTGATACCAATAAAGCCGATCGTTCCCGTGCCACTGAACTCGACGGGTTTATCCCAGTTCGTGAGCAGGTGCTGCACCCACGCGCCATTCTCGAAGCGGGTGGCGTAGATCTGCATGTTTCCGTTCGAATCCGCCTTGTGGTAGGAGATGATGGGGCGGTTCAGATAGTCGAGGACCAGTTTTTGGCAGCCGTTGATGATGCCGCCACCGGGCGGGATGGGATCCACCCAGAGCGCGTTTTTGTTCAGGGTCATGGGGAGAGCCACCTTTACTCCCGAGGCGGACTCCCATTGGAGCAGATCTTTGCTGCGGGCATAGGAAAGGTGGTGGTTGCTGGAGCAATCGGGGGAGTCCCGCCAGACCCACACGAAATGAAACCAGCCATCCGGGTTATAAACGGGCCCTAGACCGTAGGCACTGATTAATCCTTGGCCATCGGTAAGGGGCGTTGACAAGAGCCGGCTCCAACTTTTGGTGCTGGAATTGTACACATTGTATAGATCATTCCCGTTACCGCTTCCGCCGTCACGATACTTGAAAATAAGCCTGTTATTCGCATCGCGCATAAAATTTGGATAGGTGCAGCTTTGTTCATTCTGGCCGGTCATGGACGGAATGCGTTCAAGCGTGTCAATCCGCCATGGTTCTGAACTCCGGAAATAAATCAGCGGGTCCGCATGCATGTTGCCGCTCAGATGGAGGTAGCCGTCGTCATCCACCGCCATTTTAATGCCATTATGGCTATCCCATCCGACCGTGGAGGGAAGGATCTGGTATTGCCATGTTTGCTCGCCCACCATGCGCGAGGCCACCGTCATCCGGTGCTGCTCGTCGTAATAGGCGACGAATTGGTGATCGTCCTGAGTCAAAAGGGCGAAGTTAACCGGAAACCACGAGGGCACCGTTGCGATGTCCAACGACTCCTCAACGGTTAGGTACGGATCGGGGGCCCATGCAACGGCATGCAGCTGGATGAAGTCCACCTCGAAGTTTTTCCCGACGTTCGCGGGAGTGCCGACAAAATCGAAGCGGATGTCGTTGATGTGGGCGGCTCCTGCGCCGGAAATATCCCAGGTGCAGAGCAGCCAGTTATCGGCCTGCTGCACATAGGTGATGGACGTGGACGCCCCTCCCGGCCCGAACGTTCCTGCCACGGGAATCGGGATGTCCGATACGATCAACGCCGTTGTTCCGTCGGGCGACCACGCCGCCGAGGCGGCTCCTCCGGCACCGATCTGGCGAACCCGGAACACGATCTTGTCCCAGCGGACATAGCCGTTGCCGAAATCGCCGAGCGCGATCGTCGGCAGGTAGAAACTCTGCACATCCGCCTTTGCCGACTGCACGGGGCCGGCCATCTTCATGATTCCGGTCGAGCCATCGATGCTGGTGGCCTGTACAGGGGCGGAATATTCAAAACCCGCATTGGTTCGCGGCGTCCATTCCTCGACAACGCTCGGCGTATTGAAGTTCCACTCCTTCACCACTTCGGCCTGCGCAACGGCCAGAACCGCAAGTAGGCCTCCCGTTAGTATTAAAAATCTACTCTTCATATGATTTCTACATGGTTGCGGCGGCTAGCGGCTGTCGCTGGAACATATTCATGAAGGAATCCTTATGATTGTTGGGTGATCGGCTTATTCGATTTTGAGGCGGATGAATTGGTTGGTCTTCGTCTCAGTGGAAACGCGGTTGGTGACGGTGTCGAACTCGGCATCGAGCACGCCGGTGCCAACGATTTCAACACCGTTGGTCGTCCAGTCGGGCGAAACGAGGTTGTCGGAAACTTCGACCGAGTAGGTGACGCCGCTGTTGGGCGCGCTGCGCTGGACGTGGACATAGTCGAGCCAAGTGGTTCGGGTTCCAAGGGTGGGGACGTGGCCGCGGTCGGCGGGGTTGGTGGGGTTTCCGCCCAGCGCATATTCGGACCGGTTCGGGAGGCCGTCCTGGTCGTCGTCGTCGGTTTCCGAGCCGAGCACCGCATGGCCTAATGCCCAGGCTTGATATGGCGTGGCGGGATCTTCGATGTCCAGCAGGCCATCGCCGTCGCTATCGCCGAAACCTTCGTCGATGTCGGCAATGCCGTCGCCATCCAGATCGCCGCCGGAGGCGCGGATCCAGTCGATCTCAAAGGTTGCACCGCCGACGTTGATGGGGTCGATGCGCAGCTTGACGATGGTCTTCCCGTCCCATTCGGAATGGCCAGCGATCGGTATAACAAGTGACTGCCACGCATTCGTTGCCGTGTAGGTAACATCAATGCGCCGACCTGCGGCAAAGCTGGGCGTGACGGAGTTGCCCCAGAAAAACTCCAGTTTACCCGCCGCACTGGCCTTGAGCTTGACGATCAATGCGGGCACGGCGGCGGAATCAAACAGGAACCCTTCTCGGTTGAGCCGGGGATCGAAGGTGACCGTGGTGCCGGTGATGCTCCCGCCGACGACGCTCAGATTGGTGATATTGGCCGATGCGTACCAGCCATCCGTTCCGCCGGTGTTGAACTCGAACGCGAGGTCGGACGCACTGTAAGGATTCCGTCCGGCGTCGATTTCGGAGGAATTGGTCATGCCGTCGCCGTCGCCGTCGCTGTTCGATATCAGCACTTCAAGTTCAAACGCGGTGCTGTTGGTCAGGATGCCGTCGCTGACCGTCAGGGTAATCGTCGCCGTTCCGCTCTGGTTGGCAGCGGGGGTGACGGTCACCGTGCGGTTGATGCCGGTTCCGCCCAAGATGATGTTGGCCACGGGCACCAAGTTGGTGTTGGAGGAGGCTTTTGTGACGGTCAGGGCCGTTGCTGGTGTTTCGACATCGCCCACCGTGAAGGGAATGGCGGCGGTCGCTTCATCTTCGTCGACCGTCTGGTTGGCGATGGGGCTGATGATCGGGGCGGTATTGCTCGCTACGACGGTAATGGTGCCGCCGTTGTTGCCGATAAAAGCTCTTTGTGCGGGGGTGAAGTCGGCATAGGTGTAGGTACCCGGCGGGATGACTTCGCCACCCAGCACTAGGGATCTAAGGGCGACTGCCGCGTCGTTGACATATCTTCCGGTGCCGGAAATGTCCAACCCGAAGGAGGCTTTGTCGTGGAGGACATGGGGCAGATTCAGCCGTCCATTATTGATGATATTGAATATGCCGTTGAAACCCATGGTGTTTACGCCGTCGCCAAATTCTACGATGGATGCACCGGTGCCGGCGCTCGTAATGTTAATCGTCCCGCTGCCTCCCATGATTAGACTTTCAAAATATACGTCCATGCCCTCGGATCCTCCGGAGCGGATGGTTCCCCCGTTGAGGGTAAGCTGGTTGTATTGCAAATTGATTTTCAGCGGGATGTTGTTGCCCATGCTAATCAGACCGCCGCTCATGGTCAGGTTGTTTAGCGTTAGACTGGCGCCGGGCACTCCCGGAGAGAAGGATCCGCCCGTCTGCATTTCCAGCGTGCCGCCGAGGAAGGTATCCGCGCCCTTGCCGCTCATGTTGATCGCCCGGGCTCCGGTCTTCCACGTCTGGGTATCGCCCGCGACGGGCAGGGTTCCGCCCCAGGTGTTGGAGGAGTTGATCCATCCATTGGCAACGGCGGTGACAAAGCTGGCGGGCGTGACGGTGAGCTGGATTGTCTGGGTGCGGAGATCGACACCATCGCTCACACTTAGCTGGATTGTTGCGGTGCCGCTTTGTCCCGGCGCGGGAGTGATGGATAAACTATGGTCTAAGCCATCATTGCTCCCCAGAACGGCTAGATTGGCATTGGGAACCAGAGTTTGATCGGAGGAGGTGGCGGAATAATAGAGCGGATAGCGTTCGGCTTTGCCGCCGACCACGGTCATTCGTTTGGTGGTGTCTGCTGTCATACTGACCGAATTATTTGCGGTAATGAACAACGACGTATCCTTGAGTGCGCGAATCACCCATTGTTGCTGATGGGCTAGGGTGTCGAAATCGCTCTCCGGAACATGCTTGCCAGCCAAACCGCCGATATCGCCATCGGCGTGCGCTCCCTGCCGGACATAGATCAGGTTCTCAGCCCGGTAGTTGACGCCCAAGCGGAGCATCTCCCGCCACAACGAAACATAGGTATGTTGGGTTGGTTTGAGCGCAGAATAGGTCGCCTCATTACCCCCCATAAAGATGAGCGCCATCTTCCCGTTGTCTTTGGCCCATTGAGTCATGGCCGCCATTTCCTGCAGCAGGAGGAGTCGTCTAGCGGCCGTTCCTTCGTTCCCTTGGTCGGAATCTCCAACGTGCATTTCGGTGGCAATCCCATCAAACGAAAGCAGGTGGGTTCGTAATTCAGCGCTCAATTCGAACCAGTTTTTGCGCTCACCGCCGACATTGTTTCCGCCCATCAACTGAATCAACTTCACATCCTTTGACTTAAGCGCAGAATTCGCTATGCCCGCGCGAAGGTTGGCGAGTTCGGTCGCCGAAAGAACCCGCAAATCCTCTTCAAACTCGCCACTGCCCGGACGATGCTTGGCATCCTCGCGGAAGATCCAGGCCGAAGAAATATGCCAGCCATTGGCTTCCATCTCCCGCGCCGTCTCCATAAAGCGGGCGACCGAATAGTCGTTCGTTTTATTGTCCGGAGCCGCAATGCACGCCTCTGCCGTACCAAACACACGCTGCGCCACGGGAACCGACGTCATCAACATATCGCAATCCATCTTGGTGGTCGGAAAAGAATCGGGATAACAGCGATAATCCGAGGCTTCATCAATTCGCATGGAGGTTTTTGCTGCACTGCGGTTCGGCGGAATGGCTGTGACAACCAGATCAATCGTTTTGTTTCCCGTGTTGTTCACGATCGTAGCCGCGACGCCCCACGGCAGCTTGGCCGGAGCCGACGCAAACGAACCGCTACCCGTTAGCGTCGTGTATTGAATCAATGGAAACTGGCCGATGGCAAAGTTTCCGCCCTCGATCTCGACCTGGTTGCTACCCTTCAACGTTAGGGTGTCCGTGGCGAGGGTTGGAATGGCAGAATTTCCATCGCGCAACGTAAAGCGGATTTTGGCTCCGGCACTAGAGCCGAGGGTCAGGCTGGAAATGGTCAGCTTGGGCGTTATGCGCGTGTGTTTTGTATACGCCGTGTCACGGTCCAACCCGAAAGTGGCTCCGTCTTTAACGGTGACGGCCCCGCCGCCGGTGCTCTGCGACGCCAACACCAACAGGCCCGCGTTGATCGTGGTTGCTCCGGAATAGCTGTTGGTACTCATCAGATAGAGGCTACCGGGGCCGTTTTTAGTGATGCCGAACGGCCCCGTGACCGGACGCAGGAAATAGAGCGGGGCGGAACCGTTCAGTGCCACGCGCAAATTACCTTCAAGAATGACCACGCCCGTGTCATAGGCAGTACCTATCGTTTGGGCATATTTGTTATTCGCCATAACAATAATGCCCGTATTCGTGCTATTGAAGGTAAGGTTGGCAGCCTCCCCGGGGATGCTTTCCTTCGTGAACAACGAGATTTGAAACAGGGCTGCATTGTTCGCAAACGTAATGGAACTCACCGACTTGCTTCCGCCGAGATAGGTATTGGGTTGGGTGGATCCGGCAAGAATGATATCGCTATCTTGCGCGTAGGCGGTTCCGCCCCAATTGGCCGCGTTATTCCAGATCGGCCCGTAAGCTCCCCCATAACCGCCGGTCCACGTCAGTGTCTCCGCCGGTAGGTTGGTGGTGAGAGCTCCCAGCACCAGTGCCATGATCGTCTTTCGCATGTTCATCGTATTTCCTCTTTTGTGTGCGTCCAATCGCCCAGTGTTAAGCGATTCGCTGTTTCGTATAGCCATAAGTTCGCAGAGGGGAGTCTTTTTGACTAGGACTGGTGCGCCAAAATATTGACTTGGCATTAAAACCCGCACGCAACCGCTCATTTGCTGCGTGCGGTAATGCGTACGTCGACCGCATCGGGATCGGCGGTTTTGTGGAATTCGACTACGTGATGGGCGAATTGATACCGGGCGACATCGGGCGACCCGAGGAAGGGCTTGAGCTTGGCGGCCACGGACGGTGCGGAAAAATCATCGACCACCAGCCACTTGCCCGTCGGTTTTAGCCCTTTTTTGACGTGCTGGTCGTACAGCCGCTTGGCCATGATGACCGTCGCTCCATCGGCCGCGCGGGCGCGGATGGCGGCGAAGGTCTCGGGTGAGAGCGCGTGGCCGCAGACCACGAAACACTCGACGGAGTCGAGCACGGGGCCTGTGACCGTGTGGTCGAAGACGGCGACGCTGTCGAGCGGGACGAAAAAGGTTCCGATTCCCTTGGGGTACGCCGTTTTATTCCAATACGAAAGCGACAACGGACTCACGACACCGTGGGTGAGGATCGACCAGACCTGGAGCCACTCGCGCGACGGAGCGTCGGTGGGGTGGTTGCGATTGCCCAACAGGCGGTCGCGGGAAGGCGCTTCCTTTTTGGCCGTGGCGGGGAACTGCCCCCAGCAGCCGTCGGGCAGGCGAATGATGGCGACGCGCGGACGGTAGTCGCGCCAGGTGATCGGACGCGGGTGCGTCGGCACGTAGTTGAGGGCAAAATCGCTGAACATCTTGCCGTAAGGGGTCACCTCGTAGTGGTCGTAGTCGTGCCAATTCAGCAGGGCTCCGACCATGGTGGCGTCGGGGTGGCGTTCTCGCATTGAGTTATCGACATCGAGGTTCTCGACGTAGATCTTCTCCGCTCCGAGCCAATAGCCCATCATCAGGGAGGAGCGCACCGCGCTCAACGAGTGCCCCGGAAACTTCCCGAGGCCCCACATGTCCGGGGTGACCGAGAAATGGGTACGGTCGGCGTATTGGAGTGCGGCCCCCAGCGCAACCGATAGGACGACGGGCGTTATCCCTTCTTTGAGTTGCTTTGGGGCAATGGACCAGCCGGCCCGCGCAAAGACGTGATAGAGGTCGGGCCAGACCTGTTCGGTATACAGTTCCACCTTTCCTTCGTAGTGGTTCGTGCGCACGGTGGCGGCGGCTTCGACCAATTTGTCGAAGGCCTCCTCAAGGTCCATGCCGGTCGTGTCGACCAGAAAAGGCTTATCAAAGGTGTCCTCCTTCTGGCCAAGTTGCTCTCTCGCATAGTGGTTATTGGAGAGCAGCATGTGGTCGCATTCGTCATAGACGATGCCGCGAAATGCGGGCGATGGTTGCGTGGGCCGCAGGAGGGGATTGAGCCACTCCATGCGCAGGTCCCATCGGTGAATGTCACCCGGTTGTTCGTATTCATTGTGGCCGGGGGTGAGTTCCACCGACTGACCGTAGTTGGAGCTCTCGTTATTAATGGCGTAGGTGATTCCATGGTTACGCAGGGCCTCATCCATTTCGAGCAGCATCGCTCCTAGGGCCTTGTCGTTGCGATAGTAGTGAGGCTGGACGTGGGCGACCAGATCGGTCACCCCGAGGTCGCGCAGCCCCTTGAAATAGGCTTCGTGCGTCCAGAATGGTTCCGTTTTGAAATAGTTGCCGGAGTTACACGCCCCAATCACGACCGGGTAATGGGTCGGCATGGCGGAAACGTCTGCACCGAGTGACCCGCTGAAAAGCGCAGCGAGGATTCCTGTTATAATTTTAAAGTTCATGTTTAATCTCTAGTCTAAATCCAAGTACTCCTCTCATTCTTATTTGGATTTGCTGCGCTTGCCCTTATTTTTCTTGTCGGGGGCGTAATTGCTCGGGTTGTCGCCCGGTTTGTAGTCGGGGTTGGTCACGGGCAACTGCGCCTGAATGGAGGTGAGGTAGTTCATCATCATTTTCTTCATATCCGAGGCCCGTTCGGGTTCGGAGGAGGCGATGTCTTTTTCTTCCGCCAGGTCTTGGTCGAGATGGAAAAGCTGGACGGAGTCGGTTTCCCACCAGTAGTGGAGCTTCCACCCGTTAGCGATGATCGTGGTGTCCGGGGTGCTTTGCTTCTGGTGTTGGTAATGAGGCCAGTGGAAGACCAGGAATTCGGCGGGCCGCTTCACGAGGGCTGTGCCGTCGCCGAGCAGCACCGGTTTCATCGAGCCGCCTTCGACCAGTTTGGGCCAGGTGGCGATGCCCGCCAGATCACAGATGGTCGGGAGAATATCGTAGCCGACCACCGGGGTGCGGCTGACCGAGCCGGGTTTTATTCCGGGGCCCGAGACTACGAACGGCACCCGGATGCCGCCTTCCCAGACCGAGGCTTTGTAACCGTGGACGGGGCCATTGATATTCTCCGGATCATTGCTGGGCTGAGTGCCATTGTCGCTGGTGAAGATGATATAGGTGTGGTCGGCGATGCCGGCGGCCTTGACGGCGTCCAGCAACAGGCCGATCGACTCGTCCATGTCGAACAGCGTTGCGGCATACCGGACAGTGTTGTGCCGTGCACCCTTCGGGAGGGCAGTGAATTTCGCGATAGACGTAGGGCGCGCTTGGTAGGGGAAATGGGTGGCCCAATGGGAGACTTGCAGGTAAAAGGGGTGCCCCGCCTTGGACTGCTCCTGGAGGAAGGCCACGGCCTTTTTCGTGGTGCTAAAGATTCTCTTCGGGTCATCCGGCAAATTCGCCGGGTCGCCTCCGTAGGGGGCGTTCCCGGTCGGGCCGTCGCATACATCGTAGCCGAATGCCTTCGGGTCGCTTCCAAGATGCCATTTGCCGATATGAGCGGCACGGTATTGAGGGTCGTGGGCCTTGAGGAGCTGGGGAATGGTTTTCTCGGTGAGGGGAAGCTCGGAGACATGGCGGGGCGGGATCAGGGGATTGCCCTCGTATTCAGGGCCGCTGTTGCGCTCGACGATATCGGTCAGGTGCAAGGCGGCTGGCGAACGGCCCGTTTGTAAGGCAGCCCGGCTGGGCGAGCAATTGCATTGGGCGGAGTATCCTTGGGGAAACACCATCCCGTCCGCCGCTAACCGCTCGATGTTGGGGGTCTGGAAGAAGTCGCTTTTGGATTCGGGAACCTGCGGATCCATCAGGACCGAGGTGGTGCCCCAGCCTTGGTCATCGGCCAGAATGACGATAAAGTTGGGTTTGACCGGGGCGGGTTTAGTCGGTTCAGCGGCAGGGAGCAGGGTTGCGCAAGCCAAGGAAAATACAGAGAGTAGATTTTGTCGTTTCATAATCGTGTTGGAGTGTATGGGTTATAATTTTTGAGTGTCGTTTCTCATGGTTTAATCGTCGCCGAGCCTAATGGTTTCCTCCGCGCTTGTATCCAGGAGGACGGATCCCCTCCAACTCGGGTTGGTACTGAGCGGGGTCGAATCTGGGATTGGGGATCGGCAGAACCGCTTTGGTGTCGATCAGGAACTTCTCGATCATGGCGTCCATTTCTTTGACCCGCTCCGGTTCCTGAGCTGAGAGATCGTTCTTCTCGCCCAGGTCGTCCTGCAAATTGAAGAGTAGGTAGCGGTGAGCACCGTTCTCGCCTTGGTAGAAGAGCCGGATGAGCTTCCACTCGCTCTCGGTGGCACTGACCGCTGGCGGGATCCATTCGGGCACGGGAGGATCGTACGGGAAATAGCTAAAGATGGCCTTGCGATCGAGCGGCTTGCCGTGGAGAGCGGGGACGACGCTGATGCCATCGAACTTTTGGCCGGGCTGCGGTTTCAAGGCCAGCAGCTCAAGGAGGGTCGGGTAGAAATCGCTGCTCTGGATGACGGCGTCGCTGCGGACACCCGGTGCCACCGTGCTGGGGATGCTGACGATGCAAGGAACACGGACGCCCCCCTCCCGAAGGCAGGATTTCCCGCCGCTCAGCGGAACGTTGCTGGTGTAGGGGATGCCGCCGACACTGTTATACATGTTCCCTCCGTTGTCGGAGGTGAAAATGAGGATGGTGTTGTCGGTGAGCTTGAGGCGATCTAGGGCGTCGATGAGGGTGCCGATCGCGTCGTCCATGCTCTCGACCATCGCCGCGTAAATGGGCGAACGTTGCGGGTCTGCGGGATCCATCGTGGCCTTGTATTTATCGATCAGGCCCTTCTTGGCGTTGAAGGGGGCGTGAACGCTGAACATCCAATAATTGAGGAAGAAAGGGCGGTCCTTGTTCTTTTCCAAGAATTGGACGGCCTCCTTGGCCATGCGATCCTCGATGTGCTGATTGGGCACGCCGGGATCGGGATCGAAATCCGTGAACTTCCAGGGAGCTACGTAACTGCCGGCCGGGCCCGGGCCCGAATAGTGGGGGATATCAACGTCAAAGCCTTGCTGCAAGGGGGAGTACGGCTCCGGGCCGAGATGCCATTTGCCGAAGTGGCCGGTCACGTAGCCGGCCTGCTTGAGGGCCTCGGCCAAGGTAAAATAGGTCGTGTCTAAACGGGTCGCTGTAACGGGCGGAATCGCCTTCTTTCCGGGAGGCGCAGTTTTGCCCGTGGTCGCCTGAAGATCGACCTCGGGGAGATGGCACGAGGGAAGGGTGATGCCGATGCGCGCGGGGCTGAGCCCGGTCAAGATGCTGGAACGGGTGGGCGAGCAAAGCGGGCTGGCCGAGTAGGCGCGGGTAAAGAGCATTCCGCGCTTGGCTAAGCGCTCGAGATTCGGGGTGTGGTAATATTTCGTGTGCCCGTAAAGGGTGGTGTCAGCCCAGCCGAGGTCATCGGCAAGGATGAAGACAATGTTGGGCTTGGAGGCGGGAGCCGGAGCCGCGAGCAGGGTGGTACTCAGTAGGCAAAGTGAGGCGAGAAAGATGATTTGTTTTTTCATAATGTAATACATTTAGACAAGTAGTTATGTGTTTATTCGTCTTCGCTTTGTTTTTTATTTCCATTTTGGGAAGCAGCGGGCACGCCGTTCTTCCGGGATGGGCCGATCTCTTTGACGTTGGCATCGAACCAGGCTTGGTCATGCTGGGCGACCGGGCGGGGCAGCCCCGGAGGGGGTAAGGTGGCGTTCCACTGCATGAGCTTTTTCTCCAACTCCGCCGCAATCTCGGGGTATTTCTCGATCATGTTGTTTTTGGACAGCTCCGATTCCCCATCGGGCCCGTTCAGGTCGAACAAGAACTTTTCCTTGTCCCCGAGAAGGATCAGCTTCCAATGGTCGTCTAGGATCGCCGCCTGCGACTGCCACCGCCAGAAGAGGGCGTCATGCGGTTGGCCTTTTTTCTCGCCCGTCACGAACGGGACGATGTTCACCCCGTCGAGCACCGGGTCATGCGGCAGACCCGCGAGGGCCACGGCACTGGCGGCGATATCGAGATTGATCACCGGCGCATCGTAAACCTGACCGGCGGGAAAGGTGCCGGGCCATTCGGCGACGAAGGGGGTGCGGATGCCGCCGTCGGTGAGCATCCCCTTCTCCCCGACCAACGGGGTGTTGAGGGAGCCGTCCCAATTTTGCAGCGGGGCCCCGTTGTCCCCCACAAAAAAGAGGAGGGTGTTCTTCTCGATCCCTTGGGCTCGGAGCTTGGCGCGGATTTGGCCGATCCCGTCATCCATGCAAGCGATCATGGCCAATGCTTGGCGGCGTTCTAAGGGAAGGTTTTTCGGAGTCTTGGAAAACCACGGTTCAGGAGATTCCAACGGTACGTGGGGAGCGAAGAAGGCCAAATACATGAAGAACGGGGCCTTGGGGTGGCGGTCGATAAAGGAGAGCGCCGCTTCGGTCTGCCAAATAATGCGGAATCGGGAATCCACGACAAGCCGAGGGGCGTCTGGAAACCTCTTTCCATTGAGATCATGAGAGCCCACATAGCAATCCATTGGGCCGGTGTAATACTCGTCAAAGCCTTGGGCGCCGGGATAGAGGGCGAGGAGCTCCGGTTTCATATGGGCGGTTTTTTTTGATAGTCCCGGCCATATGCCATTTGCCGACTTGGCAGCTGGTGTAGCCGGCAGGTTTGAGCCGCTCGGCAATGGTCACCTCCGAGGCGGGCATCGTGCCGCTGCCATTATGCTCCAGCCCGAAGCGCTGCTGGTAGCGGCCGGTCAACACTCCGGCGCGCGAGGGAACGCATTGCGGGGCGCTGACGTAGCCATGGGAAAAGCGAACGCCGTTCTGGGCCATGGCGTCAAGGTTGGGGGTGCGGATGTTTGGGTCGGTACCTTGGGCTCCCAGATCGGCATACCCGTGATCGTCGCTGTAGATGAGGATGATATTGGGTTTGGTCGGAGCGGCACAAGCGACCACGACCAGACCGATTGATGCGGCGAGACAGAGGTAATGTTTTGTTGAGTTCATTGTTTAGATCTTTTTTTTACGGGTTTGGTGGGAGATTCTATGGTCATATTTGGCTATAGACCATCTCATTCATCGGTGTTTCCCCGTTTCGAGTTGCCTTTCTGGTCTGTCCGTTCTCCTTTGTCCTTGGCCTCAGAGACTGGCAGAAATTTGGCAAAGCGGGCTGGGCGATGTTTCCGGATTGTTGGCGATATTGGTCCATTCGTTGGGATCGGTGGTGTGGTCGTAGAGCTCCTCCGTGCCATCGGAATAGCGGATGTAGCGATAACGCTCGTCGCACAGCGCATGGTTGCCGCGGCCCATGGTGCTCATCGCCGGACGATCCCAGGTGGCCTGCGGATCGGCGAGCAGCGGGCGCAGGCTGGGGCCCTTGCACTTGGCCGGAATGGGCAACCCGGCCAGATCGCAGAGCGTCGGGAAAATGCTGAGGAAATCGACGGGCTGCGCGCAAACCGCGTTGGGCTTGGTAAGGCCCGGGACGACCCACATCATGGGCACCGCCGTGGATTCTTTCCACAACACCTCCTTGGCCCAGTGTTGTTTCTCCCCATGGTTCCAGCCATTGTCGCCGATCAAGATGATGATGGTGTTGTTCTTGGCGGGGCCTGCATCCAAGGCGTCCAGCAAGCGGCCGACCTGTGCGTCCATGGAGGAAACCGCCGCCCGGTACGCTTGGATCAGCTTCTCCGGTCCCTGCGGGATGGCGCGGATCGCCTTGTCGTCATAGTGAGCCAAGGCCATCTTGCGCCCGATCGGGGGGACATCGTCCAGGTCGTCGGCTTTGATGGGGGGTTGCTCGATGGTGTCGAGCGGATACAGGTCGAAATATTTCTGAGGCACATTCCATGCGACATGCGGGCGACGAAGACCGCACGCCAGGAAGAATGGCTTGTCATGCTTCTGCTTGAGGCGATCCGCGATATAGCTGGTGAACGCGTAATCTTCCAGCTCGGCTTCCTTCTGATTGGGAACGACAGCCCACTTCCATGTGCTCACCTGCTCGGTGGGCTTGTTTTTGCCCAGCTTCGCCGGGCCGAAGTCGTTCCAGTCCTCGACGCGGACGGATCCCCCGGGCGTGACGTCATGGGTGATCTTTCCCGCGCCCGAGACGTAATAGCCGTTTTCCTTGAAATAAAAGGGGAGTGTCACCGCGTCAGGGATCGCCTCGGATATGAGTAACTTGTTGTTATTGTACACGCCGGTCTCGCTGGGACGCATGCCCGTGAGCAAGGAGGTGCGACTGGGATTGCAGAGGGGCGCACCGCACATGGCGTTTTTGAAGAGGATTCCGCGCGCGGCGAGACGGTCGAGGTTCGGCGTGTGGGCCTGGGAATCGCCATAACAGCCAAGCCAATTACGCAGATCGTCCGATATGATGAGCAAGACGTTCGGTTTTGCGGGCAGGGATTGACCCGATGCCGCCATGGCCAGCGTCGTTAGGCAGATGAATAGAGGCGCGAGGTAATGCTGTTTTTTATATGGCTTCATAGATCGCGCTCCAGCTTTCTATTTAATGATGAGCCGGATGAACTGCTCGGTCTTGGTCTCGGTCGAGATGCGGTTGGTGACGGTCTCGAACTCGGCATCCAGCACGCCGGTGCCAACGATTCCAACACCGTTGGTCGTCCAGTCGGGCGCAACGAGATCATCGGCGACTTCGACCGTGTAGGTGATGCCGCTGTTGGGCGCGCTGCGCTTGGCGTGGACATAATCGAGCCATGAGGTTCGGGTTGCAAGGGTGGGGACGTGGCCGCGGTCGGCGGGGTTGGCGGGGTTTCCGCCCAGTGCATATTCGGACAGGTTCGGGAGGCTGTCCTGGTCGTCGTCGTCGGTTTCCGAGCCGGATACCGCATGGCTGAATGCCCAGGCTTGATACGGCGTGGCGGGATCTTCGATGTCCAGCAGGCCATCGCCGTCGCTATCGCCGGTACCTTCGTCGATGTCGGCAATGCCGTCGTTGTCGAGATCGCCGTCCGAGGCGCGGATCCAGTCGATCGCGAAGGTTGCGCCGCCGACGCTGATGGGGTCGATGCGCAGTTTGACGATGGTCTTCCCGTCCCATTCGGGATGGCCGGCGAGCGGGATGATGAGGGTCTTCCATGCATTAACGGTGTTGTACGTCGCATTTATGCAACGGTTTGTGGAATATCCTGACGTGGCGGTGTTGCCCCAGAACCATTGGAAGAAGCCCGTTGCGCTAGCCTTGAGCTTGACGATGACGGTTGGCACGGCGGCGGAATCAAACAGGAACCCTTCCCGACCGAGCCGGGGATCGCCGTTGATCGTCGTACCGGTGACGCTTCCGCCGACAACGTTCAGGTTGGTGATATTGGCCAAGGCGTTCCAGCCGTTCGTCGATTCGTCGGTATTGAACTCGAATGCGAGGTCGCCCGCATCGGTTGGATTCCGCTCGGCGGCGGTTTCGGACAAATCGCCCATGCCGTCACCGTCGGCGTCTAATTCCAACACCTTCACGATGACCGCATCGGGGTCGGCGGTATTTTTGTGGAATTCGACCATGTGGTGAGCGAACCGGTAGCGGGCGACGTCGGGCGTTCCGAGGAAGGGTTGAAGCTTGGTGGCAACGGCCGGCGCGGAAAAATCATCGACCACCAGCCAGTCTCCGGTAGGTTGGCCACCCGTAACGTATTGATTGTAAAGCCGCCGGGCGATGATGACGGTCGCCCCGCTCACCGCTCTGGCGCGGATGGCCGCAAAGGTTTCGGAGGAGAGCGCGTGGCCGCAGACGACGAAACAATCGACGGAGTCGAGCACGGGGCCGGTGACGGTGTGGTCAAAGACGGCCACGCTGTCGAGCGGCACGAAAAAGTCACCGATTCCGTTGGGGTATGCATCTTTATTCCAATAGTTAAGCGACTTAGGACTGACGACGCCGTGGGTGAGGATCGACCAGACCTTGAGCCACTCGCGCGACGCAACATCGGACGGATGGTTGCGATTGCCCAGCAGGCGGTTGCGGTTGGGCGAATACGTATCGGTCTGCCCCCAGCAGCCGTCGGGGAGGCGGACAATGGCGACGCGTGGGCGGTAGTCGCGCCATGTGATGGGTCGCGGGTTCGCCGGTACGTAATTGCGGGCAAAATCGCGAAATGCTTCGCCGTAAGGAGTCAATTCGTAGCTGGTGTTGTCATTCCATTTTATCAGAGCACCACCGATCATGGTGGCGTCGGGGTGGTGTGTCCGGTCTGAGTTGTTGAAATCGATGTTCTCGACGTAGATCTTCTCCGCTCCAAGCCAATAGCCCATCATGAGGGACGAGCGCACCGCGCTGATCGAATGCCCCGGAAAACTCCCCATACCCCACATGTCTGGGGTGATCGAGAAATGGGTGCGGTCGGCGTATTGGAGCGCGGCCCCCAGCGCGACCGAAAGAACGACGGGCGTAAACCCCTCCTTGAGTGCCTTTGGAGCGACCGACCAGCCGGCTCGCGCGAAGAGGTGATACAGGTCGGGCGTTACTTGTTCGGTATTCAGTTCCACCCGTCCTTCGTAGTGGTTTGTGCGCACGGCGGCGGCCGCTGCGACGAGCGCATTGAAGGCTACCTTAAGATCCATGTCGGTCGTGTCGACGAGGGAGGGTTTGTCGAAGGTTTGCGTATCGTTCGCTTGTTTGTTGTTCCCGAGCAGCATGTGGTCGCACTCGTCATAGACCATGCCGCGGAAAACGGGCGTTGATTGCGCGGAAGAGAGGAGCGGATTGAGCCACTCCATGCGCAGATCCCAGCGATGGATATCGCCAGGATGTTCGTATTCATTGACGCCGGGGGTGAGCTCCACCGACTCATTCCAGTTGGGGCTCTCGTTGTTGATGGCGTAGGTGATTCCGCGGATTCGCATGGCCTTATCCATTTCGAGCAACCTCGCCCCCAAGGCAGCGGCGTCGGTTTCGAATTGCGGGAGAACATGTGTGACCAGATCGGTCGCCCCGAGGTCGCTCATGGCCCGAAAAAAGGCTTCTTGCTTCCAGAATTTCACCATTCTGAAACGGCCGGCGCAGTCATCAACACCAATCACGACCGGATAATTGGGCTGCGTGGCGGAGGTGGCGCAGAGTGAACTGCTGAAAAGCGCCGCAAGGATACCTGTTTTGAGTGGGATGTGTATATTCATTGTTTTATATCACTTTGTTAATTTTTCACAACTCGCTCTTTTATTTGATGATCAGCCGGATAAACTGGTTCGTCTTAATCACAGGCGAAATGCGGTTGGTGACGAGGTTGAAATCGCTGTCCAATAGGCCCCTCACAATTTGTATCCCCGACGTAGTCCAGTTGGGCGCAATGAGACTGTCGGAGACTTCAACGATGTAAGCGATGCCGATGTTGGTGCCGTTGCGTTCTACGTGTACGTAGTCGATGCCCGTGGCACCCATCGAGAGCGTGGGTTTATGACCGACATCGATGTCGTTCGTCGGGTTTCCGCCGAGTGCGTATTCGACGAGATTCACCACGCCGTCGCCGTCGGAATCGTCCGTTTTGCCGATTTCGCTCCCTAGGTTATGGCTGGAGCTCCATACGAGGTAGGGATCTTCGGGGGGCTGTGGCGCGTTGGCCACGACGGTGATCGAGCCGCCGTTATTGCCGATATACGGCTGATACGCCGCGCCGATGTTAGAATAGGTGTACGTTCCCGCCGGGAAAACATGACCAGCAATCGTTAGCGATTTCACCGCGATCGCCGTGTTGTTGTAGAGCTTGCCACCGTTCATCTTTAGACCAAACGAGGCCTTTGCAGCGGAGATGGTCGGCAGTTCCAAGCTGCCGGACGTTATTTCGAATACCCCCGTAAAGCCAACCGTGCTGATCGTGTTATCAAACACAACCCGAGTCGTGGCCGCCGCTACTGTCTTCTCGATATTGATCGTTCCACTGCCAGCCAAAACGCCGTTGCGGAAGATGAGATTGCTGCCATCAAGGTCTGCGTTTCTCAAGTTGCCGCCATTCAGCGTAAAGGTGCCCGCCGACCCATCCTGGCCGAGGTCGATGGTAAAGCTGCCGGTCGAGCTGCTCTCACGGGTTGTGATGGTGCCGCCACTCAGCACCAGATTGTTCATGGTCAGCGAAGCCGCAGCCGTACTGACGGGTCTCACTTTTCCAGCTTGCACAATCAGCGTCTGGCCGTAAAAGAGTGCTCCTGCGCCAGCGGTTCTAATATGAGCCGCGTTGTTAACAAGCCACTCGTTGGCATCTCCGTCGACGGGGGCAGTCCCGGAACTCCATTTGGCGGAGTCGTTAAGTGAACCGGTACCGGTGGAGGTATATTGTCTGCTTCCGGTTGCGACGGTGATGGAGTTGCTGGTGCTGGCGGGGAATGCGAAGGCGTCCGCATAGGCCGCATTCATCGCCACCAGATCCGCCGCCGTATAGGTTCCGTTCGGTATCGAGCTGGTTCCCAGCACCAGATTAACAACGGCTATATCGGCGGTGTTGTAGAGCTTTCCACCGTTGATCGTCAGGCCAAACGAGGCGTTTGTGGCGGAGATGGTCTGAAGTTCCAATCTGCCGGAGGTTACATCGAACACCCCGGTAAAGCCCTCCGTGCTCATCGTGTTTTCGAATACGACCCGGGACGTGGGGGCCGATCCGTCCGCTGCGCTGATCGTGATCGTTCCGCTGCCGGCCAAGGCTCCGTTGCGGAAGGTGACCCGACTGAGCGCATTGGTTTCTGTTTTGATGATGCCGCTCATCAGCGTAAAGGTGCCCGCGGTCTCATACTGATTGAAGTCGATGATAAAGTTTCCAGACTCACCCGAAAGGGTATGGGCTTTGATGGTGCCGCCGCTCAGCACCAGATTGTTCATCGTCAGCGTCCCGCCTGTAGCATGGAAAGGTCTGAGGGTTCCCGCTTGGAGGGTCAGCGTCTGGCCATAAAAGATGGGTTCTGCCGCCGTGGCTGTTCTCGTATGGGTCGCGTTGTCAATAAGCCACTCGTTGGCATCTTCGTCGACCGGTATGGCCGCGGGACTCCATTTGCTGGAGTCCATCAGCGGACCGGTACCCGCGGATGTGTATGTTATTTGGTCTCCCTTGTCTGGGGCTTCATAGGTCGGCAGAAAGGTGATAAAGCGGTCTTTGATGGACGCTGATTGCGGATCGTTGGCGATATTGGTCCATTCGTTGGGATCGGTGGCGTGGTCGTAGAGCTCCTCCGTGCCGTCGGAATAGCGGATGTAGCGATAACGGTCGTCGGTGAGCGAATGTCTGCCTCGGTACATGGTGCACATCGCCGGATAATTCCACGTGGCCTGCGGATCGGCCAGCAGCGGACGGAGGCTGGGGCCTGTGCATTGCGCTGGGAGGGGCACTCCGGTTAAATCGCAGAGCGTCGGAAAAATGCTGAGCAGATCCACCGGACGATCGCAGCTCGTCCCCGGTTGGGTCATGCCCGGAACCACCCAGATCAGGGGCACATTGACCGCCTCCTTCCATAAGGTGATCTTGGTCATATGCCGTTTCTCCCCGAAGTGCCAACCGTTGTCGCCGCAGAAGACGATGATGGTGTTGTCCTTGGCCGGACTGGCATCCAGGGTATCCAGCAGGCGTCCCACCTGCGCATCCATGAAGGAGATGGACGCGCGATAGGCCTGAATGATCTTTTCAAGGCCTCCGGGAATGGCGAGGACGGTGAGGGATGAATTGCGATTGGCCATTTGCTGGCCCATGGGCGGGATATCATTCAGATCATTGGCCTTGATGGGTGGTTGTTGGATCTGGTCGAGCGGGTTCATGTCGAAGTATTTCTGCGGCACATCCCAGTTCGTATGGGGGCGATGGATGCCGCAGGCCAGGAAGAAGGGCTTGCTCTGGGGCGTCTTCAGGCGCGTCACGATGTAGCTGGTGTTGGCGTAGTCGGGATTATCCTGGTCTCTATCGGGTATCACCCAACTCCACTTGTCCACGCTCTGTGGGTTTGGCCCTGTGATCGCCTCAGCTCCCACTGCTCCGTAGTCGTTCCAGTCCGATTGACGGACGGTATCGTCAGTGCCATGGGTGATCTTTCCGGCTCCCGATACATAATAACCGTTGTTTTTGAAAAGGAGCGGGAGCGTCATGGCATCGGGCACGGCATCGCTCCACAGGACCGTATTTGCATACACGCCGGTCGCGCTCGGTCGCATGCCCGTGATCAACGCGGTGCGGCTCGGGTTGCACAGCGATGCCACGCAGGCGGCCTGCTTAAACACCACGCCCCGGGCCGCTAGGCGATCGAGATTCGGGGTGTGGGCCTGGGAATCGCCATAGCAGCCAAGCCAATTCCGCAGATCGTCCGACATGATGAGCAAGACGTTGGGTTTTGCGGGCACGGATTGACCCGATGCCGCCATGGCCAGCGTCGTTAAGCAGATGAATAGGGGCGCGAGGTAACGCTGTTTTTTATATGGCTTCATAGAAGCCTCCATTTAGCGCGTTGAAATTCAGTATTTGATGTTCAGTCGGATAAATTGGTTTGTCTTAATCACGGGCGAAATACGGTTGGTGACAATGTTGAATTCGCTGTCCAATGGGCCGCTCACGATCTGTATCCCAGACGTCGTCCAGTTGGGCGCAATGAGACTGTCGGAGACTTCAACGACGTAGGTGATTCCGCTGTTGGTGCCGTTGCGTTCGACGTGTACGTAGTTGATGCCCGAGGAACCCAAAGAGAGCATGGGTTTGTGACCAACATCGATCTTGTTCGTCGGGTTTCCGCCGAGTGCGTATTCGACGAGATTGACTGCGCCATCGCCATCAGAGTCGTCCATCTTGCTGATTTCGCTCGCTAGGTTATAGCTGGAACTCCATGCCAAGAAGGGATTTTCAGCGACCTGCGACGGGCTGGCCACGACGGTGATGGTGTTGCTGGTGCTGGCGGGGAAGGTGAATCGGTTCGCATAGGTCGCGTTCATCGCAACAAGACCCGCCGCCGTATAGGTTCCGGCTGGAATCGAAGTGGTTCCCAGCACCAGATTGGTGACGGCGATATGGGTGTTGTTGTAGAGCTTTCCACCGTTGATTTTTAGGCCAAACGAGGCTTTTGCAGTGGTGATGGTCGGAAGTTCCAAACTGCCGGAAGTTACATTGAACACCCCCGTAAAGCCGACCGTGTTCATCGTACTCTTAAACACAACCCGGGAGGTGGAGGTATATCCGACGGGTGCGACGATCATGATCGTTCCGCTGCCGGCCAAGACCCCGTTGCGGAAGGTTACCTGACTGGTCGCATTGGTTTCGGTTTTAATGACGCCGCTATTCAGCGTAAAGGTGCCCGCCGACCCATCCTGGCTTAAGTCTACGATAAAGTTTCCAGACACTCCCGAAGCGCCATGGGATTTGATGGTGCCGCCATTCAGCACCAGATTGTTCAACGTCAGCGTCCCATTCGCGGCCAACTGATGTCGCAGGATTCCCGCTTGCACGGTCAGCGTTTGGCCGTAGAAGAGGGGTGCTCCCGCAGTGGCTGTTCGCGTCTGGCTCGCATCGTTTATAAGCCATTCGTGGGTATCCCCATTGACAGGTACAGCCGCAGGACTCCAGTTGTTGGAGTCCATGAGCGAACCGGTCGCCTTGGAGGTGTAGACGACCGTGATGGTGTTGGTGGTGCTGTCGGGAAACGTGAAGTAGTTCGCATAGGCCGCGTTCATGCCGACCAGTTCTGCCGCCGTATAGGTTCCGCACGCTATCGAGTTGGTTCCCAGTATGAGATCGGTGACGGCGATATCGGCGGTGTTGTAGAGCTTTCCACCGTTGATCGTCAGGCCAAAGGAGGCATTTGCAGCGGAGATGGTTGGAAGCTCCAAACTGCCGCCGGACGTTACATCGAACACCCCCGCAAAGCCCACCGTGCTGATCGTGTCCCCAAACACGACTCGGGACGTGGGAGCCGATCCTGGCGCTGCGCTGATGGTGATGGTTCCGTTGCCGGCCAAAACTCCGTTGCGGAAGGTTACCAGACTGAGCGCATTGGTTTCTGTTTTGATGATGCCGCGCGTCAGCATAAAGGTGCCCGCTGATTCATGCTGGCTGAAGTCTATGATAAAGTTGTTGGACGACTTTAAATCAGCGCCGAGATGGGGTTTGATGGTTCCGCCTGTCAGCACCATATTGTTCATCGTCAGAGTAGACACGATCGTGGCAGTGCTAGGTCTCAGGGTACCGTTTTGCAAGGTCAGCGTCTGTCCGTAGAAGAGGGTGTCTGCACCGACTGTTCTTATATGGGTCGCGTTGTTAATAAGCCACTCGTTAAGATCACCGTCGACAGGTATTGCCACGGGATTCCATTTGCTGGAGTCCATAAGCAGACCGGTCGCTTTGGACGCGTATATAATGGCGTCTTCATTGTATCCCGGAGGACGAATCCCCTCCAACTCGGGATGGTACTGCGCGGGATCGAACTTGGGATTGGGGATGGGCAAAACCGCTTCGGTGTCGACCAGAAACCGCTCGATCATGGCGTCCATTTCCATCACCCGCTGGGGTTCCATGTCCGCGAGATTGTTCGTCTCGCTCAGATCGTCCTTCAAGTTATAGAGCAGGTAGCGGTGAGCACCATTATCGCCTTGGAAGAAGAGCCGGATGAGCTTCCACTCGTTCTCGGTGGCACTGACCGCTGGCGGGATCCAATCGGGCACGGGATTGGAGTGTGGGAAATAACTGAAGATCGCCCTGCGATCGAGCGGCTGACCGTGGAGCGCAGGTACGATGCTGATGCCATCGAAGGTTTGGCCGGGTTGCGGATTCAAAGCCAGCAGGTCTAGAAGGGTCGGGTAGAAGTCGCTGCTCTGGATGATGGTGTCGTTGCGGACTCCCGGGGCCACCGTGCCGGGGATGCTGACAATGCAAGGCACACGGACGCCCCCCTCCAGAAGGCAGGCTTTTCCACCGCGCAGAGGAGCATTGCTGGTGGGGGGGACACCGTCGACCGTGTTGTACATGTTGCCGCCGTTATCAGAGGTGAAAATAATGATCGTGTTGTCGGTCAGATTGAGGCGGTCAAGGGTGTCGATGAGGGTGCCGACCGCGTCATCCATGCTTTCGACCATGGCCGCGTAAACCGGGCAGCGCTGCGGGTCTTCGGGATCCACCGTGGCGGTGTATTTATCGATAAGACCCTGCTTGGCGTCGAAAGGGGCGTGAACGCTGAACATCCAGTAATTGAGGAAGAACGGGCGGCTCTTGTTCTTCTCCATAAATGTAACGGCCTCCGAGGCCATGCGATCCTCAATGTGCTGATTGGGCATGCCGGGATCGTGATCGAAATCCGGGAAGTTCCATGGAGCCACGTAGCTGCCGGCAGGCCCCGCGCCTGACCAGTGGGGAATATCGACATTAAAACCTTGTTGCAACGGAGAGTAAGGCTCGGGCCCCAGATGCCACTTGCCGAAGTGGCCGGTTGCATAGCCAGCCTGCTTGAGCGCCTCGGCCAAGGTGAAAAACGTGGTGTCCAAGCGGGTCACTGTTTTGGGCGGAACCGCCTTCTCTCCTGGAGGCGCATTAATGCCTGTCGTGGCCTGAAGAACCACGTTGGGCAGATGGCACATGGGAAGGGTGATGCCAATGCGCGCGGGGCTGAGCCCAGTCAAGATGCTCGAACGGGTGGGCGAGCAAAGCGGGCTGGCTGCGTAGGCCCGGGTGAAGGTCATCCCTCGCGTGGCGAGGCGATCAATATTCGGGGTGCGGTAATACTTCGTCTGCCCGTAGAGGGTGGTGTCAGCCCAGCCGAGGTCGTCGGCAAGGATGAAGACAATGTTGGGCTTGGCCGAGACCGCGTTGGCCGAACCGACCGCATGAAGTAAAACGGTGCAAAGCAGCAACGCCAAGGGGAGGAATTTTGGGCGTTTAATCATGGTAGTTGAATGTCCTGATAGTCGTTTTTGAGTATCGTTTCCCATATGTACGTACAATCGCCCCGCGTTAAGCGATCTCGCAGCTTCGTAGGACGCAAGTTCGCACAGGGGAGGTCCTTTTGAATAGGACTGGTGCGCCAAAACATTGGATTACGCCTGTTTTCTTTCCCCTCAAGCCTCATTCCGCCTACTTGATCAAAAGCCTGATGAACTGCTCGGTCTTTGTCTCCGTCGGGATGCGGTTGGTGACGGTGTCGAACTCGGCATCCAGCACGCCGGTGCCAACGATTTCAACACCGTTGGTCGTCCAGTTGGGCGAAACGAGATCATCGGTGACTTCGACTGTGTAGGTGATGCCGCTGTTGGGTGCGCTGCGCTGGGCGTGGACATAATCGAGCCAAGTGGTTCCCGTTCCAACGGTTGGAACGTGGCCGCGGTCGGCGGGGTTGGTGGGGTTTCCGCCCAGCGCATATTCGGAGAGGTTCGGGAGGCCGTCCTGGTCGTCGTCGTCGGTTTCCGGGCCGCGCAACGCATGGCTGAATGCCCAGGCTTGATACGGCGTGGCGGGATCTTCGATGTCCAGCAGGCCATCGCCGTCGCTATCGCCGAGCCCTTCGTTGATATCCAGAATACCGTCGCCATCCAGATCGCCGTCCGAGGCGCGGATCCAGTCGATCTCAAAGGCTGCGCCGCCGACGCTGATGGGGTCGATGCGCAGGTTGACGATGGTCTTCCCGTCCCATTCGGGATGGCCTGCGAGCGGCACGACGAGCGCCTGCCACGCATCCGCAGCGAGGTAGGGCACATCGATGCGCCGATCGGCGGAATAGCCGGGCGTGGCGGAGTTGCCCCAGAATAGCTGGAGATTCCCTGCCGCGCTGGCCTTGAGCTTGATGATGACCGCGGGCACGGCGGCGGAATCAAACAGGAACCCTTCCCGGTTGAGCCGCGGGTCGAAGGTGACCGCAGTGCCGGTGAGGTTTCCGCCGCTAATGCTCAGGTTGGTGATGTTGGCCAACGCGTACCAGCCGTCGGTCAATCCGCCGGTGTTGAACTCGAACGCAAGGTCGCCCGCATCGGTCGGATTCCGCCCGGCGGCGGTTTCGGCGGAATCGCTCATGCCGTCGCCGTCGCTATCGAGCCCCGCATGCTCAAACGTGGTGCTGACGGGGCTGTTGGCCGTGACGATGGTTGTTTGTCCCGGCACAAACTGCGCTTCGGCCTGTGTATTGCTGCCGGAGACGGATGAGAGGGCGCGTCCTTGATAGGTGAGGCTGGCGCCGTCGCCGAGGTAGAGGGTGATTTCGGAATTGCCTTTGTCGGTGACGACGGCAAAACGTCCGGTGAAGGAGAGGCCGAGCGCGGCGTCGGCGTAGGTGTCGGCCGGGTTGGGGTTGGAGAGGACGTATTGCACGATCGGATCTCCGTCCACGAGGCTTTCGACCTTGAGGCCGACGACGGTGCCGCCCTGTTCCAACGTGGTGACGTTGTTCACGGTGCTATCGCCAATGTGCGGTTCGAAAACCAGTGCGAAGGGGCGATCCCACGCTTCTCCGGTCTGGCGGATGGCCAGCACGGGCGCGGGTTTTGTGCCTGCGAAGGGCGGGATGATGATGCCGGGGGCGTCGCATTTCGCATATTCGCGGTTGGCGACGGCCGGGATGTGCAGATCCATGTAGATGCCGCCATAGTTGTATTGCGCCTGCACGGACTGGGGGGTCGGCAGGGAGACAACGGTATTGGTGAAGTAGCGCCAGCCGGGCTGGTCGTAGGCGTCGCCGATGTCGGTCTGGAAGCGCGCGGCCTGCGCAAGGAGCGGAAGGGTCGCGTTGTTGGCTTCGATCTCCAGCGTGTCGCCGAGATTGTGGTAGATGTAATCGTGGAACTGGTCGGTGACGTTCCCCGTCAAGGTCTTGGCGACGAGGTTGCTGACGGTCGATTTCGAGCGGAAGATGTCCACATAGTAGCCGGTGGTCGGCGAGGTGCGGACGATGCCGAGCGTGCGCTGTTGGGTGGCTTCCGCCTTGGTTCCTTTGGTGTCCATGAAGGAGGTGCAGGAAAAGGAGAGGTTTGAAGAGACGGCGGGCTGGAAGGCGGCGGGCTCCATGGCCTGTACCTGCACCTTGTTGATTTCAAGTCCTGCCCAGCCGGTTTCGCCGCGGGAGGAGCCGTTGACGATGATGGTGTTGTGGGCGGCAAAGAGGCGGTAGTATTTTTCGTGTATGGCCGTGCCGTAGTCGCCGCGTCCGCCTTCGGCTCCGAGCACCTCGCCTTTGCCGTAGAGCTCCATGTTCATCCCGTTGGCATGGCTGTGGACATAGGCACCGCCCGCGACAAAGCACATCAGGCCGTCGTCGGGGTCGCCGGTGGAGGAGAGGTTGCGCTGCAGCGCGACGCCGGCGTGGGAGAGCGTGTCCGAGCGCGGGAGCTGGAGTCCTTCCGACGGTTCCGTCACCTCGTCCGCAAACCACAGCAGGGGAATCGGACGTTCCCGCAGGGTCGAGCCGCGGTTGTATTTGCGCGTTGCAATGCCTTCGTTGATCAAGGGGCCGTAGAGTTCGCGCACGTTGGGGAGGTTGCGGGCCATGGCGTGGCGATAGACGGTCTCGTAATAATAATAAGGCTGCGGGGCGTCGTCGTCGTGGAAGTCGCCGAAGTGGATTTGCTTGCCGTTCGGAAAGACCAACTGGTGCGGGCGGGCCATGCTCTGCACAATGTTGGGGTAGAGCGAGAGCAGGTTCAGCGCGGGATCGTAGCGATCCAGCATCACCATTAGATAGGGGTGGATGGTGTTGACGTTTTCGGAATAGTCCAGCGACTCCGGCCAGATATCGCCGGGGTTCGGATACTGCAAGGCGTCGGTCTTCAGCGAGGTCTGGCGGGCGTTATCCCTGACCAGATAGTCCTTTAGCGCCTCGGTGCGCTCGGTGGGATTGTCGAGTGCCAGCACACACGGCACCAGCATCTGCGCCATGGCCGACGACCAGTTGTTGTTTGCCTGCCCATGGTCGCGGGTGAGTTCGTAGAACGTCCGGAATACCGTTTGCGCGTCGGCGAAGTCGAAGGCGACGTCGGTGCCGCCGGTGGTTTGGAGTTGGTAGACCAGCGGATTGGTTTGGAGGTAGTCGTAGAGATAGTCGTAGGTGACGGGTAATTGATCGGCGGTGGCGGGGGCTTCCGCCAGCAGGCTGAGGTAAATCCATCCCCCTTCGGCTAGTTGCGTCGAGGGCGGCACGTTGACATAGCCCTGCACCGCGTTGTGGAGGATGTCGGCGGCGACGCGCGCATAGTTTGTGTCGCCGGTCAGATAGTACATGGTGGCGCACTCCATGGCGTAATTGTACATCTCCACCAAGGTGTCGTCGGCCCACGGGACATTGTCTTGTTCAAATTTTGGAATGCCGGAGGTCGTAACGAGCGGCAACCTGCGAATGAAGCCATCCCGATTCGTCTGATGCAGTTCCACCGCAAAATCCGCGACGCCCCGGCACCGTTCAAATTGGGCCGCGGCCCACGTCAAGGTTCGGCTCCGCTGCAAGATGCCGTCGCGCTCCGAAGAGCGGCTCCAGATGAAGGGGCGTTCGTAGGGGTTGGTGCGCGGCGTCACGGTGAAGGCGCCCGAGGCCGAAAGGCCGACGGCATTTCCCAGCGCCATCACCCGCGCATAGCCCGCTCCGCGCGCCGTGAAGACCGCGCTTTTCCCATCCGCCGCAACCGCCAAATCCCGATCGATGACCCCGCCCGCAGGCTCGGTCAGCTTCCAGTCCACCGAAATATTGGCAATAAACGCCCCATTGGCGGCGCGGGCGATGGCATAGTTGGTCACCGATTGTCCCGGAGCGAGGATTTGGGAGGGAACCGCTGCATTCGCGCTGCCGTCGGCGGCCGCTTCGACCCGGATCAAGGCGACTTGCGACCGAATATCGGGGCCAGCTCCCGCCGGCTTCATCAAATCGGCAAAGGAGGTGGTCAACGCCAAGCCGTCCATGCGCCCCCTGTCTAGTCCCGTTTTATCCAGCTTCTGCGCCAAAAAATGAACCTGTGAAATGGACGAAACGCCCAGATCTTCCAGTAGCTGCATATCCCCGTTCGGCTGGATCTGTTCGGAATCGGGGCGCGGGTCGATCCAGAGCGTCACCTTGTTGAAGTTGCCGGAAGCAACCTTTTCGAGCTTGACCACCAGATAGTGCGCGCCGAATTCGCCACCGGCAAAGCTTTTCATTAGCGGGCCGACCGCCGGGTCGGCGGTTCCCTTGCGCAGAAAGAAGAAGGCACCGCCTTCCACCCTTCCCTGAAAACCAAAATTCACGCCGGCGGCGACACCGGCCGCATCGTTCAGGCAGAGGCCGACCGTGTCGTCCGTCGTAAAAAAGTTGGATTCAACAAAACGCATCACACACCCCGCATAGAGCGTGGAACTCTGCGGGATTTCCAGCGCGCGCGACGCCACCGGCAGGCCGCTCCTGGTTTGAATGGTGGATTTCAGCTCCACGGACTGCCCGCCGCCGATCAGGGCATCATCAAGCACATAGCAGGAAGATCCGGGCGAAACCATTGCCGATACCTGACTGTTTGAATTAAAGACCCAGCCGCCTGACCAGCCGTATCCGGCAAATCCCTGTCCGTCCAGGTCTCCAGCCGCATAGTCGTTGAAATCGTCCGCCGCGATCACGGTCGTGGCCAGTGGTGGCGGAACGGGGGTGCTACTTGGCGTATAGTTGGAGACGACCAGATCCACCGTCTGGTTGGCGGCATTCACTTCGATCGTGGCGACCCATGGAATAAGTTGCGGAGCTGCAATCGAGCCGGTGCCGGTCTTGCTGGTGTATTGAATGAGCGGATAGCGTCCCAGGCCGGGAAGAGTGCCGACGATGTTTAACGAGGTGCCGCCATTCAGGGTCAGCGCGCCGACGGTGATCGGCGGCGTAGCGAGATGACTCGCCGAAAGCGTCAATCCCGCGCCGCTGCCGAGCGTTAATGCGGAAAAGGTCGCGGTGCCCAGCGCATTAAGCGTGGCGCCATCGGCAATGGTGACGGGTCCGCCGATCGACACGGCGTCGGCCAATTCGAATGCGCCTTCTTCGATGGCGGTTGTGCCGGAATAGGTGGCATTGGCGGCGAAAACCAGCGGTCCGGATCCGGTTTTGGTTAGACCGCCCGCACCCGTCACGGGGCGTCTAAGGGTCAACGCGCCGCTACCCAGATGATTCACCGCGACATTTCCGGCCAACACCACGTTGCCGAGATCGGTCGTTTTCCCGACGTATTGCGCGTTCGCGTTGCCGGACTGGACGGTCATGCCGGTATTGCCAGCCATAAACGTAAGGTTGGCCGCGACTCCCGTGGTGTCCTTTTTGGTCGAGAGCGAGAGGGTAAACACGGCGGCGTTATTGGCGAAGGTGATCGAATTGACCGCATGGCTTGATCCCAAATAGGTGTTCGGCTGGATCGTTCCGGCAAAAACCAAATCGCTGTTTTCAGCAAACGCCGTTCCACCCCAATTGGCCGCATTGTTCCAGATCGCTCCGTTGGCACCCGTATAGCCGCCGTTCCAGGTCAGCGTCCCCGCCGCCAGATTGGTGGTGAGCGCTCCCAGCACCAGTGCCATGATCGTCTTTTGTGTCGTCATCAAATTCCCTTCCAATGGTCCATCCGCAAGCGATTCGCTGGTATATTGGGCTTAGGTTCGCACAGGGGAGGCTTTTTTGACTAGGACTGGTACGCCAAAAGGTTGTGTTTTAATCATAAAAATAGCGTAACTATTCAGCAGGCCACTTTTTTCGCTACCCCGCTCTCTCAAAAAAAGTGATTTTTATCGAATTTTATCCTTGACGCATTTTTGCTCGTTTTTCT
>JBGSUY010000550.1:0-2452 GCA_041753195.1 Chromatiaceae bacterium | reverse complement strand
TCTGCCCCCCGTCTTCCAGGAGCTTCCCAGCACAGAGAACCCGCCCGAGACCGCCCAAACCTGTGGTGCCTAAACCAATTCGCGACCGATAACGCGTTGACGGAGAAGCATGTTTTTAGAGGCACTGCAGAAGTTGGGCCTGGCGGGGGCGTTGCCTGAAGCCGACCCCATCGGGCGACCTTTCCCCGCTCTGCCCAAGGTCAATCCGGGTCGGTTGCCCGAGGTCAATCAGGAGCGAGATGGGAGAAAGCCGACCGCCAAGCCCGAACGTCGGTTAGGTGCAAGAGAGCCGCCGTGGTCCGGCCCAGTCTCACTTGCGCACTGCTAGCCAGCGAACGAACCCGCTGTCGCGGGAGTTTGTTGCGGGCGAAGTACGGGGAGGTGAGTGGCATTGGTGGGCGGCTGAACGGATGGGGGTGACGAGGCAGGCGTCCTGTCTTGAGGATCGAGGGGTTAGCAACCTCACCTCGAGACAGGAGCACCCCGATGAGCGAGACCCCCATCAGCCCGCTGCGCCGGCGCATGATCGAAGACATGACGGTGCGCAACTTCGTCGAGAAGACGCGCAACGACTATATCCGCCACGTCAAGACCTTCACAGCCTTCCTCGGCCGCTCGCCTGCCACCGCGACGCCCGAGGATCTTCGCCGCTTCCAGTTGCACCAGAGCGAGATCGGGGTGCGGCCGCCGACCATCAACGGCGCGGTTGTGGCGCTGCGTTTTTTCTTCACCGTGACGCTGGAGCGGCCCGACATCGCCCGCCACCTGGTGTTCGTGCGCGAGCCGCGCCGGATCCCGATCGTGTTGAGCCCGGAGGAGGTCGCGCGCCTGTTGGAGGCGGCGCCGGGTCCGAAGTACAAGGCGGCGCTCGGTGCGGCCTACGGTGCCGGACTGCGGGTCTCCGAGGTCGTGGCACTGAAAGTGTCGGACATCGACTCCAACCGCATGCTGCTCAGGATCGAGCAAGGCAAGGGCCGCAAGGATCGGTTCGCGATGCTGTCCGAGCGGCTGTTGGAGCTGCTGCGCGACTGGTATCGCATCGCGCGGCCGCCGCTATGGCTGTTCTCCGGCCGTGATCTGATGCTGCCACTGACGACGCGACAGCTCAATCGCGCCGTTCATGCCGCCGCCGAGATGGCCGAGATCACCAAGCGGGTGACGCCGCACACGCTGCGCCACAGCTTCGCCACCCACCTCCTCGAGCAGAACATCGACATCCGGGTCATCCAAGTGCTGCTCGGCCACGCCAAGCTCGACACCACCGCGCTCTACACCCGGGTGGCCACCAACGCGATCCGCGCGGTGATGAGCCCGCTCGATCGGCTGACACCGTTGCGGCCCAGCAAGGATCGGCCGCCGCAGTAATACGCCAGCCATGTCCCGCCCCGCCGTCGAGGTCGCGGACATCTTCCGCGACCACGGGGCCACGTGGCGCCGTACCAACGCCGGTCACGTCAGCCTCGGCCAACTCAAGGTGATGACGGCCGTCGAGACCTGTCGCACCGCGGCGCTCGGCGGCAACGTCGCGGCGTGCGAAGACTGCGACCACATCCGGATCGCCTACAATTCCTGCCGCAACCGACATTGCCCCAAGTGTCAGGGAGCCGCCGCAAGGGAATGGCTGGCCGACCGGCAAGCAGAGCTCTTGCCCGTGCCCTACTTCCACGTCGTCTTCACCCTGCCGGCGGCAATCGCCGCCATCGCCTATCAAAACAAGCGCGTGGTCTACGATCTGCTGTTCAAGGCGTCGTCGGAGACACTCCTGACGATCGCCGCCGACCCGAAGCACCTGGGGGCCAGGATCGGCATCACCGCCGTCCTCCACACCTGGGGCTCGGCAATGACCCACCATCCGCACCTGCACATGATCGTGCCGGGCGGTGGGCTATCACCGAACGGCGAGCGTTGGATCGCCTGCCGGCCGGGCTTCTTGCTGCCGGTGCGGGTGCTCTCCAAGCTGTTCCGCCGACGGATGCTGGAGAAACTCGTCGCCGCCCACGCCGCCGGCAAGCTCAACTTCTTCGGCGCTCAGGCGCATCTTGCCGACGCCGACGCCTTTGCCGCCGTCCTCGCACCGCTCCGCAAGACAAAGTGGTTCGTCTATTCCAAGCGTCCGTTCGCCGGGCCCGAGGCGGTGCTCGCCTATCTGTCGCGCTACACCCACCGCGTCGCCATCTCCCGCCCGCAGGGGACGCGCAGCGTCTACAGCCGGCTGATCGCAGCCGACGACAACGGCGTCACCTTCACATGCAAGGACTACCGCATCAAAGGCCGCGACAGATACAAGACCATGACGCTCGGCACCCACGAGTTCATTCGCCGCTTCCTGATCCACGTCCTCCCCTCGGGCTTCCACCGCATCCGCCATTACGGCCTCTTCGCCAACGGCGGGCGCGCCGACAACCTTGCCCGCGCCCGCACCTTGCTCGATGCCCCGGTGCCGCCCCCAACC
>JBGSUY010000549.1:0-1706 GCA_041753195.1 Chromatiaceae bacterium | reverse complement strand
GGCCGCCGCGACGGCGTCGAGCTCGCTGGTGGCGGGCCTAGTGCGCTCATAAAGGTGGGGGATCCAGGCATCGCCCCAGAACAGAAAACAACTGGTCTCCGCCTCCAGGATGAGACGCCGCGCGCGCTCCAGACCCGCCGTGACGGGCGTCTCCGCAGCCGGCGTCGAGGCGGCTTGGGCACGCAGGGACCAGTAGCGCTTGCTCAACCCCGAAACCTCCGCCACGGCGGCCCGCTGGGTATCGCTGCCCGCCCACTGGGCGAGGTCGAGCCCCGGGTTGCCGCCCACGTTCCAGGCACCTGTCTGGACCTGGGCCCGGGCCACGGCCGGCAGGCGCTGGAGATAGTCGCTCAAGCACACCGGCAGGATGGGATAGGTGCCACCGCGCACCTGCTCCATGTAGGGGGCAAAGAAGTGGCCAAAGAAACCGGAGCCCTCGTGGGTTTGGCGGAACCAGCCCCCATTCTCCCCATCGGACCAGGTGGTGACCAGACGCGGCTCCTGGGGGCGGGGTGAGCCACCCACCCGCTCACGTACCTCGTTTTGGAACCAACTGGGGTCGAGCCCGCTCTCTTGGGCGTTGGAGACGTGCCGATCCCGGGGGACCACCGTGATGCAGACCCCTTGGTGGCACGCCAGATAGGGCCGGAAGCAATCGCTGATGCCATCCTCGGGGCGCACGTGCACGCCATCCACCACCACATACTCGTAACCCGCATCCGCCAGGGCCGGGATCATCTCCATGGTGAAGGCCATCTCCGGAGGCCAGAAACCGCGCGGTGTGCGCCCGAAGGCCCGCTCCATGATGATCAGACCCCGCTCCAACTGGTCGGACCAGTCCGCTCGCGAGATCAGGGGGAAGATCGGATGGTAGTAGCCCATGCCGATCAGCTCGATGTTCTCGGCCTCCCGGTAGCGGTGGAGCATCTGGGGGATGTCCAGGATGCGCCGATAGCGATCGATGATGTCGGGATCGAGCAACTGCTCGAGCAGGACACCGGAGAACCCGATGTGGATCCAACCCAGGTCCCGGTACTGGGCGGCGTAGCGCAGGGGCCGCTCGTAGCAACGGATGATCTGCTCGGCCTCCCAGGGGTTGGCCTCGATGAGTAGGCGCAGGTTGCCAGGCGGCTGGTGCATGTGCAGCCCGAGTGCGTGAGAGATAAGGCTCCGAGTCATGGCTGGGCACCGGGGGGGACACGCGGCGGCGAATGCCGTGGCCAGCCGCGCGAAGGTCCTAAGATCATCGCACGCGGCCAGGGGGAAAAACCAGACAGCAGGCTAGGTTTGAGGGCCCCAAGGGCGATTCACCGGCCGGACCGGGCCGGACGGCTTGGCAGGGCCCGCGCGAGGCCCTGACTTGGGCGTCCCTCGAGCACCACGACGCTGCGGGAGCGCACCACCAGGTCATCCTTATTTAGAATTACCTGATCGTGGAGCGCCACCAGGTCCGTGGGGGAGACGGCCCCGGTGTCCAGAGCCGTGTACCAGGACCGGTCAGGGTGCCGGGGCAGCTCGAAGTGTTGTGCCCCGCTCTCCATGTTGGCGGCGATGTACAGGAGGTCCTCGTCGGGGCGCGCCGGCGCCAGGGCAAGGGCCAGGGTGCGCGCTCCCGGGTCACACCAGGGGGGCTCGCCGAGTCGGCTGCCATGCCAGGCGACATCGGGCAGATCGGAGCCGTTGCGCGGCGCGCCGGCCAGGAAGCG
>JBGSUY010000548.1:0-1695 GCA_041753195.1 Chromatiaceae bacterium | reverse complement strand
CGCTTTCCGCCCCGCACCCGGGCGAGGATAGCCCCCAGGTCCGCAACGGAGATGTGCTTGGCCGCGTCGATGCGGAACCCGGCCACGCCGAGGCCCATCAGGTCGTTGAGGTAGCCGGCGATGGTGTCACGGACCCGCTCGGAGCCGGTGTCCAGATCCTCCAGCGAGACCTGGTGCAGCTCTGCACCCGCTCCCGGTTGCCGTAATCGCCGCCGATGTCGTCGCGGCAGGGGTCGAAGTCCTCAGGACCGTAGTCGGGATACTGGTAGTAGTCATAGGGGCTGCCACCGCTGCCGGTGCCCCACAGGGGTCCTCGGCGAAGCGGCCGCCAAACATGTGGTTCATCACCGCGTCCGCGTAGACTCCGACCCCCGCATCGCGGCAGCGCCGCACCATGTCGGAAAAGGCCTCCTAGTCGCCGCCGCGGCTCGCGGGCTGGTAGCGTTCCCACCAGGGTCGGCCCGACACCAGCGGATGCTAGTCACACCTGCATCAGGATGAGGATGGGGCAGGGTCTGCAAGCCTAGCGGCAGACGCTCATCGGCAAGCGACAGATCGCGAGGGCCATCGGGTACCATTGCGCGAGCCCCGAGCCAAGGCCCGAAACGGCGCACATCCGACCACCGAGTCATGCTCGATCCGACCCCAGCCCAGATCCGACCGGACGCCCGCATCCTGGTGGTGCGGCTCTCTGCGATCGGGGACATCGTGTTCGCCTCGCCCCTCGTCTCCGCCCTTCGGCGTGCCTGCCCGCAGGGGCACATCGCTTGGCTGGTCCAGCCCGAGTGTAGCGCGCTCCTGGATCAGCACCCTGACCTGGACGAGACCATCGTCTGCCCCATGGGACACTGGCGGCGCCTGTGGCGGGAGCGGCGCCTGCGGGAGCTGGCGTCGGGCATCCGAGCCCTGCGGCAGACCCTCAAGCTGCGCGGATTCGACCTCGCCCTCGACCTCCAGGGGCTGCTCAAGAGCGGGCTCCTGACCCGGCTCGCGGGTGCCGGGGAGCGCATCGGGCTAGGGTCCCGGGAGGGCAGCCAATGGCTCATGACCCGCACCCTGCCCCGGGGCGGAGATCCCAGGCGCATCGGCTCGGAGTATCTCTACCTGGCCGAGCAACTGGGCCTGCCCACGGACCCCTTCGAGATGGCGGTGCACTACGGCACGGCGGACGCCGCATTCGCCCAGGAGACGGGCGTTCGGGAGCGATTGACCGGCGGCTACGCGGTGATCTGCCCCTTCACCACCCGCCCCCAGAAGCACTGGTTCGAAGAGCGCTGGGCCGCCCTGGCGACCCGGCTGGGATCCGACCTGGGCCTGGTGCCGGTCCTGCTGGGGGGGCCCGGAGACCAGGAGGCCGCGGAGCGGATCCTGGACGAAACCGAGTGCCGGCTCGTGAACCTGGCCGGCCGCACTAGCCTCACGGAGGCTGCCGCCCTGATCGACGGGGCCGACCTACTGGTGGCGGTGGATACGGGGCTGGGCCACATGGGGATCGCCTTCGGCACCCCGTCGCTGCTGCTCTTCGGCTCCACCCGGCCCTATCTCGACACCACCCGCGCCAACGCCCGGGTCCTATACCACCCGCTGCCGTGCTCGCCGTGCAAGCGCCGCCCCACCTGCGGGGGGGCCTTCACCTGCATGCGCGAGATCGGGGTCAGCGAGGTCTTGGCGGCCGCACGGGACGTGATCGGCAAG
>JBGSUY010000547.1:0-5351 GCA_041753195.1 Chromatiaceae bacterium | reverse complement strand
CCTGGGGAGCATTGGTGCCCTCGAGGCGCACCACCACCGGCACCCCCACGTGGACGTCGCGCACCGCCTGGATGATGCCCTCGGCGATCAGGTCGCAGCGCACGATGCCGCCGAAGATGTTCACCAGCACTGCCCGCACCTTGGGGTCAGAGAGGATCAGCTTGAAGGCCTCGGCGACGCGGTCGGCAGTCGCCCCGCCCCCCACGTCGAGAAAGTTCGCCGGGGTCCCGCCGTGGAGCTGCACCAGGTCCATGGTGGCCATGGCGAGTCCGGCCCCGTTGACCATGCAGCCGATATTGCCTTCCAGGCTGATGTAATTGAGCTCGTAGGCCTTGGCCTCCGCCTCCCGCGGGTCCTCCTGGCTCGGGTCCCGCAGGGCCTCCAGGTCGGGGTGTCGATAGAGTGCGTTGTCGTCCAGGTTCACCTTGGCGTCCAGGGCGATCAGCTCCCCGGATTCGGTGACAACGAGAGGGTTCACCTCCACCAGGCTGGCGTCGGACTCGGTGAAGAGCTTGTAGAGCCCTCCCATCAACTTGCCCAGGGCCTTGATCTGGGCGGCGTCCAGCCCGAGCCCAAAGCCCAGACGCCGCACCTGGAAGGGCTGGAGACCCGCCGCCGGGTGGACCCGGGTGAGCAGGATGCGCTCCGGTGTCTGGGCCGCTACCTGCTCGATGTCCATGCCCCCGGCCGCCGAGGCCATGAACAGGATCTGCCTGGATTCCCGGTCCACCAGGGCGCTGAGATAGAGCTCCCGGGCGATCGGCGTGGGCACCTCGATCAAGAGGGTCCCGATGGGGAGCCCCGCCAGACCGCTCTGGTGGGTGACCAACCGGCTCCCGAGCAGGCGACGGGCCTCGGCGGCCGCCTGCTCGGGGCTATCCACCAGCACCACCCCGCCGGCCTTGCCGCGGCCGCCCGCGTGCACTTGGGCCTTGACCACCCAGCGGGCGCCCCCGAACTCCGCGCAGGCATCGGCCACCGCCTCGGGCGTGGAGACGGTCACACCTTTGGGGATCGGGATTTGGTACTGGTGGAACAGCTGCTTGGACTGGTATTCGTGTAGGTTCATGGAGGCTCGGTGGGGGACGCTGGATGGGAGGACTCGGACGCGTGACCTGGCTCGCCCTATTCTGGTCTAATTCCGGGGGCTGCGCCAAAGGCCTCGCCAATTCAAAGACGCCGAGGTGGTCAATGACCCCGGGGCCCTTGCGGTTCCGGCGCGGCCTCTCGATCCGCGCCCGATCATCACCTATCAGGTCTCCTAGGTCTCCCAGTCCTCCAAGGGGGCCCCCGACCCGCGCACCAGGATACCCAGCAGTCATCTGCTCCGAGGGCTGTTCCAGCAGCCTCCTGAGCGGCACCAGATCCCGGTACAGGTGCAGGTTCCATGAACAGTAACCCAGAACCGAAAGCCGCCGCCCTGTCCCTGAACCTGGCGCCGCCAGCCGGGATCAATCGCCGACTCACCATGGGAACTTACCGCTTCGCGGCCTGGGGCGCCCCCCGCTGGCTCTTCCTGTTGCGCCTCCTGCTGGTCGCGGTCCTGGCCCTGATCTTTTCCCCCCTGTCACCCAGTCCCCTCGCCGACCGTATCGATACCCAGCTTGCCTGGCTGGTCTTGATGGCCTACGCCGTCCTGGTGCTGCTGAGCGGGATCAACCTTTACGCTCGCTGGCCCAATCGGGAGAACCAGGTCTACCTGGCGGTGTTCGTGGACATCATCGCCTTCGCCCTGTTGATGCACGCGGCCGGGGGTGTGGAAAGCGGACTCGGCGTGCTGCTTGCGGTGGCGGTGGCGGCCGGGGCCCTGATGATGGAGGGGCGCCTGTCCCTCTTGTTCGCGTCACTGGCGACCCTGGCGGTGATCACGGCGCAGATGGTCGCGCACCTCCAGGGCGGGGCCCCAGCCTCCGGGTACACCCAGGCGGGGCTCCTGGGGGTCCTGTTCTTCGCGGTCGCCCTCCTGGCCCACCTGCTGTATCGGCGGCTCCATGACGTCGAGGCCCTGGCGGCGCGCCGTCAGGTCGATATCGACGACCTCTCCAAGCTCAACGACTACATCATCCAGAATATGGGCACGGGTATCCTGGTGGTGGATGGCGAGCGGCGCCTGCGGATGATGAACCAGGCCGCTCGGGACCTGCTCGGCACCCCCAGCCCCCCTCCCGGCGCCGAGCTGCGGCGCCTGTCCCCGCCGGTGGCGGAATGGCTCGATGCCCATGTGCAGCCTTGGGCGCCCCAGGGGGGCATGCTCCAGGTCGGCGAGCGGGAGTTGAAGCCCTCCCGCCACCTGCTGGGGACCAATCGCGCCAACGGGGTGCTGATCTTCCTGCGAGACAATCAGGAGCTTGCCCGGGAGGCCCAGCAGTTCAAGCTCGCGTCCCTGGGCACCCTGACTGCCAGCATCGCCCACAACGTCAGGAACCCCTTGAGCTCCATCGCCCATGCGGGACAGCTCCTGGGAGAATCCGAGGCCCTGAGCGAGGACGACCGCCACCTGGTGGAGATCATCCGCCGTAACAGCGCCCGCATCGACGAGATCATCCAGAGCGTCCTGCAGCTCTCCAGGCGCAATCAGGTGGAGCCCAGGCTGCTCGACCTGGTGCCCTGGCTCCAGGACCTCTGCAACGAGTTTCGGGAATCGCGCGGACTCGGCGTGGAGAATCTCCAGCTCAAGGCCAAGCAACCCGCGATCCCGGTGGAGGTGGATCCACGCCATCTGCACCAGATCGTCTCCAACCTGTGCGAGAACGCCTTGCTCCATGGCGGTGCCCCAGCCCACGTCCAGGTCCGGGTGGCCACTGGCGCGGGGGCGGACAAGGCGGTGCTGGAGGTGCGCGACGAAGGCCCCGGGATCGAGGAGGACACAGCGCGCGAGATGTTCGCCCCCTTCTACACGACCCGCTCCGGTGGCACCGGGCTCGGACTCTATATCGCCCGGGAGCTGGCCGAGACCAATGGTATCCGGCTCCAGTATGAGCGGCTCTGGCCCCACGGGAGCTGCTTTCGCCTGACCTTTGGCTGACCCGGACTGGACGCCATGTACGGCTCATGCGACCCCCAGGTCCCGACCAGGCGCTTCCAACCTGGCTCGATCAACGGGTATCCTGGCTCGCATCGCGTTCTCTGGAGCTGGACCCCTTGGCGGCACTCGGCAATGCCTCGCTGGTCCGGCGGGATGACGGGAGGCGAAACGGCATGACCAAGGCCCGGGCCCTCGTCGTCGACGATGAGGCCGACATCCTCGATCTGTTCAAGATCACCCTCGGACGTATGGACATCCAGGCGGTGTCGGCCATGAGCCTCGGCGAGGCCAAGCTCCAGCTCACGCAACATCACCTCGACCTGTGCCTGACCGACATGAACCTCCCGGACGGCAATGGAATCGACCTGGTGCGCCATATTGCCGAGCGCCATCCGGATCTGCCGGTGGCCATGATCACCGCCCACGGCAGCATGGACTCGGCGGTGGCCGCCATGAAGGCAGGCGCCTTCGACTTCGTGTCCAAGCCCGTAAACCTCAAACTCCTGCGCCAGCTGGTGGAATCGGCCCTCAAGCTGCGCAGCCCAGGGAACGCGAGCGGCGCAGGCCTTGGCGAGTCGGGGCCCCGCCTGCTGGGGGACTCCGCCAAGATGGAGGAGATCCGCCGCCTGATCGCCAAGCTGGCCCGCAATCAGGCGCCGGTCTTCATCACCGGCGAGAGCGGCACCGGCAAGGAGCTCGCGGCACGGCTGATCCACGCCCAGGGCCCCCGAGCAGAGCGCGCCTTTGTTGCGGTCAACTGCGGGGCCATCCCCCAGGAGCTGGTGGAGAGCGAGCTGTTCGGTCACAAGAAGGGCAGTTTCACTGGAGCGGTCGGCGACAAGGAGGGCCTATTCCAGGCCGCCCAGGGGGGCACCCTCTTCCTTGACGAGGTGGCGGATCTGCCCCTGCCGGCGCAAGTGAAGCTCCTGCGCGCCATCCAGGAGAAGAGCGTTCGGCCAGTCGGGGCCCAACAGGAGGTCCCGGTGGACGTGCGCATCGTCAGCGCCAGCCACCGCGACCTGAACGAGGAGGTGGACGAGGGGCGCTTCCGCCAGGACCTCTTCTACCGCATCAATGTCATCGAGCTGCGCATGCCGGCGCTCCGCGAGCGCCCTCAGGACATCCCAGACCTGGCCCGGCGCATGCTAGAGCGCATCGCCCGGCGCCACGGGACCCAAACCGCCATGACGCTCTCGGAGCCGGCGGTGGAGGCCCTCAAGCGGCACCCCTTCCCGGGCAATGTCCGGGAGCTCGAGAACATCCTGGAGCGGGCCACCGCCCTGTGCGACGGGTCTGTCATCGAGGCCGAGGACCTCCACCTGCCCAACGGCGAGGGCCCGACGGTGGCGACGGCCCCCGGCACCGGCTCCGGGGTCGCATTGGAAAGCTACCTGGGGGAGATCGAGCGGCAGGCCATCCTGAAGGCCCTGGACGAGACCCGCTGGAACCGCACCGCCGCTGCCCGTAAGCTCGGCATGACCCTGCGCTCCCTACGCTACCGTCTCGCCAAGCTGGGGATCGAGTAGGCCCCGAATGTCCAAGCGCGCCCCCCCCCCGCAGCGGGACCCCTTCGTCGACTGGGTCCGCCAGGCGACGCCCTACATCCACGCCCACCGGGGGCGGACCTTCGTCATCGCCTTCGGCGGTGAGGCCATCGTCGACCCGCGCTTCTCCGACCTGGTGCACGACATCGCCCTCCTCCATGGCCTCGGGGTGCGCCTGGTGCTGGTCCACGGGGCGCGGCCCCAGATCGAGTCGCGCCTGACGGAGCACCGCATCGAGCTGCGCTATGTCAACGGGCTGCGGATCACCGACGCCACGGCGCTGGCCTGTGTCAAGGAAGCCGCCGGGGTGGCGCGGGTGGAGATCGAGGCCCTCCTGTCCATGGGGCTCGCCAACTCCCCCATGGCCGGGGTGCGCATCCCGGTGGCCTCCGGCAACTTCGTCACCGCCAAGCCCATCGGCGTCCTCGACGGGGTCGACTTCCAGCACACCGGCGTGGTGCGCCGGGTGGACCGCCAATCCCTGATCCAGCGCCTGGACGCCGGGGCCGTCGCCCTCATGCCCCCCATCGGCTACTCGCCCACTGGCGAGGTCTTCAACCTGAGCGCCGCGGACGTGGCCCGCTCCGCCGCCATCGCGTTGAAGGCCGACAAGCTGATGTTCCTGGTCGAGGAGCTTGGGGTGACCGACGAGCGCGGCTCCCTGGTCTCCAACGTGCTGAGCGGCGAGGTGGAGGCCCTACTCGCGACCCGCCCGGACCTCCCCGAGGATCTGGCCCAGGCCCTGCGCGCCGCGGCCGACGCCTGCATCCAAGGGGTCACCC